>JAWVFY010000051.1:0-6845 GCA_033855575.1 Solirubrobacteraceae bacterium | reverse complement strand
GGTGTCGTGGGCCGCCGACGACGCGATCAGATGCAGTGCGAGCGGGCCGATCAGACGGGTGGCCTGCGCCGACGCCGGCGTCCGCCAGGTCAGCCCCTGGACCTCGTCGGTGCGCTGGTCGGTCGGGACGTAGGGCGACGCGGCGATCGTCCCGTAGGAGTTCAGGCTCATCCCGAGGCCGGACAGCGGGTCGGTGAAGTAGCTCTCGGTGGCCGGGGCGCGCGACTGCCTGGCGGCCAGCGTGCCGTGGTCGAGATACAGGCGGGTGAAGCGCGTCGCCGGGGGTGGCCACGCGGCCTCATCGACGTACGGGCCGTTGGGCTGGAGGTACAGATCTGCAGCGGGGCGCTGCGGCTCGGCGTCGCCGCGCAGGTGCTGGGCCAGGAACGCGAACTGCAGCCCGGCGGTCGACTCGACTCCGGGCGGCGACTGGGCATCGAACGGCGGCCCGCAGCCCTTATGCGTGCACGGGTCGACGTAGAGGCTGGTCTCGACGCCGCGGCGGCGCGCCAGGTGCTCGTACATCTCGAGGTCGCCGCGGATGAACGCCCCGTCGTGCCAGCCGTCGATGACGAGGACCGGCACCGTGATCCGCCCGACGCCGTAGTACGGCGAGCGGTCGTGATACCAGGGGTCGTCGTTCGGCCGCGCGAGGTAGTCCCAGACGACCGGCGTGCCCTGCGCCTGTGAGTTCTTGGCGCTCGCGGTGTCCTGCGCCTCCTGGATCTCGTTGGCGGGGTTGGTGTCGTTGCCCGCGCCGGAGTCCGCGCCGACACCGATGTCGCCGCTCGCCAGACCCGGAGCGCCCTGGACCGCGACGTACTGGCCGTCGAAGAAGATGTCGGGGACGCCGTCGTAGGTGTAGGCGTCGCGGTAGAGGTCCGACAGCGAGACGTCGGGCACGATCGCCGCCAGGTGGGGCGGCTGCTGCTCAGCCGTCAGGTACTGGGTGATCCCGACGTAGGAGCCGCCCGCCATCCCGACCTTCCCCGTCGACCACGGCTGCGTGCCGAACCATTCGACGAGGTCATAGCCGTCGCGCTGCTCGCGAGGCGAGAAGTAGTTGCCGTCCAGGTTGCCGCCGCTGCCGCCGGTCCCGCGCACGTCGACGACCGCCTGGACGAAGCCCCGTGACGAGTACATCGTCTGGTCGGGGCAGCCGCACACGCCGTCGCGGCCGTAGGGGGTCATCGAGAGGACGACCGGGAAGCGCCCGGGGGCCGGCGTGCTGCCGTCCAGAGATGGGAAGGTGATCGTGGCCCCGAGCCGGACGCCGTCGTCCATCGGGATCATCACGTACTCCGAGACCGTCTTGTAGGTCGCAGGCGGCAGGCTCGGCAGCGGCTGCGCAGCGTGCGCCGTGGTCGTAGGCAGCGCGAACAGCACGACAGCGAGCGGCAGCAGGCGGGTCATACGAGCCACAACGCTGGCGGGCAGGCGACCTTGCGGTGAGTTGGCGGGGTACCGCGCTCAGCGCAGCAGCGCCGCCGGCGCCCCGCCGACGCCGAGCAGTCCGGGCCCGACGTGGGTTCCGATGACCGGGCCGATCTCGGAGACGAGGACCGGATCGCAGCCGAAGATCTCGCGGCCCGCCTCGGCGAGGCGCTCGGCCTGGTCGTGCGCCTGGATGTGCTGGACCATCCAGCCGTCGGCGCCGTCGGCCTGCTGGGAGCGCAGGAACTCGACCATGCGCTCGAACGCACGGCCGGCGGTGCGCACGCGCTCGATGGGCGTGATCTCGCCGTCGACGGTGAGGATCGGCTTGATCTTCAGGGCCCCGCCGAGCCAGGCCTGCGCGGCGCCGATTCGGCCGCCGCGGCGCAGGAACTCCAGCGTGTCCACCGCGAACCACAGCCGGACCTGCTCGCTGGTCTCGCGCACGCGCGCGGCCACCTGCTCGACATCGCCACCGCTGTTGGCCACCGCGGCGCCGGAGAACGCGGCGAAGCCCAGGGCGCCGCAGGCCTTGCGCGAGTCGATGACGATCACGCGCCGTTGCGGGCGCTCGCGCATGAGCTCGTCGCCGGCCTGCCGCGCGGACTCGACGGTTCCCGAGATCCCGCCCGCGAGGTGCACCGAGACGATGTCGCGGCCCTCCTCGGCCAGCGGGGTGAAGACCTCGAGGAAGTCGCCGATCGACGGCTGCGACGTGGTCGGCAGCTCGGTCGCCGTGCGCAGCCCGTCGTAGAACGCGGTGAAGTCGCCGATCTCGGACTCCCGTCGCTGGGTGGCGCCCTCGTTGACGTAGAGGCTGACCTGGTGGATGCCGTACTCCTCGATCAGCGCGGGCGGGGCGTAGTGGGTGGTGTCGGTCACGACAGCGACGGGAGGCATGCGCAGGACCATAACTACGATGCCGAGGGTGGGGATCACCCTGGTGACCGGCGCGACCGGCCTGGTCGGCTCGCACGTCGCGCGTGCTCTCGTCGGCCGCGGCGACCGAGTGCGGGTCACGGTGCGCAAGTCCTCGCGCGTCGACAACCTGGTCGGATTGGAGGCCGAGCGCGTGACCTGCGACGTGCTCGACCGGCGGGCGCTGCGCCGGGCCTTCAAGGGCGTCGACCGCCTCTTCCACGTCGCGGGGCTGACGAACCTGCGCGCACCGCGCGCCGCGCTGATCGAGGCCAACGTGACCGCCACGCGGATGGTGATGGAGGAGGCGCTGCGCGCGGGGGTCGAGCGGGTGGTGCACACATCGTCGGTGGCCGCTGTGGGCCCGGCGCCGCGGGGCTCGACGGCCGACGAGACCCAGGTCTACAGCGCGGGACGCTGGGCGATTCCGTACATCGATGCCAAGCGCGAGGCCGAGGTCGAGGCGCTGCACCACGCGGCGCTCGGGCTGCCCGTGGTCGTGGTCTGCCCCGGCCACGTCTTCGGCCGCGGCGACGTCTACCGCTCGTCGACCGATCTCGTCCGCCGGTTCCTGCGCCGCCAGATCCCCGCCTACGTCGACGGGGCGCTGAACATCGTCGACGTGGGCGATGTCGCTCTCGGGCACCTGCTGGCGGACGAGCGCGGTCGCGTCGGCGAGCGCTACATCCTCGGCAACCGCAACTTCACGCTCGACCGGCTCTTCGCGGACCTGGGCCGGCTGTCGGGCGTCGAGCCGCCCGCGGACAAGCTGCCGCTGCCAGCCGCGCTCGCCCTGGCCGCCGCCGCGGGCCGGCTGCCCGGTTCGCCGCCGATCACCGCGGTCGAGGCCCGTGCCAGCTCGCTGTGGTGGGCGTTCCGGTCGACCAAGGCCCGCCGGGAGCTGGGCTGGCGCCCGGCCCACCACGAGGACACCCTCGAGGCGACGATCGACTGGTATCGCGAGCGCGAACCCGAACGCCTGGCGGCGGTGGGAAGCCGCCAGCCGGCCGCGCTGCGGCTCGCGGGCGGGGTCGTCCGCCAGGCCACCGGCGTTGTGGGACTCCTGAGGCCGTAGTGGCGACGCTCTACCGCTGCCGGACGCCGACCGACTGGCTGTGCCCCTGCGGCCGGGTGGCTCGCGAGCTGGTCAAGCGCGGCGTCGAGTACGACACCGTCCGGGTTCCCTGGCGCAGGGCCGACCGCTCCGAGGTCCAGGCGCTCACCGGCCAGGCGCGCGTCCCGCTGGCGATCGTCGACGGCGAGCCGATCGTCGAGTCCCATCGCATCGTCGAGCACCTGCGCTGGCGGGCCGGCTCCTCAGAAGACGGCGAGCAGCGGCCGGACGCCCTGCGCGGCGAGCGCTGAGGGCAGCCGCAGCGTCCACGGGCGGTCCTCGGCGGCGAGGCCCCGCGGGTTGGGGACGCGCAGCGTGACGGCCGTCAGGTCGCGATCGAGCGTGAAGCCGCGAGGCACGCCGGCCGCGTGCGCGGCGCGCAGCAGGCCGCCCTCGTCGGCGGAGGCGACCTGCACCGTGGCGTCGCGGGCGGGGGCCGGAGCGCCGGCCAGCGCCGCGGGGTCAAGCGGCCGGGCGGCGCGAGCCGCGCCGCGGCCCGCAGCCGGCGGCGCGGGCGCCAGCAGCGCGTTGGCCACCAGGCGCTCGGTGCCGTCGGTGTATCCGCGGAACGCCGGGTCGAAGGCGAAGAGCACGACCCGTCCGGCGCCCACCACCTCGTCGGTGGCCGCCGCGGTCCCCTGCAGCGCGCCGGTGCCGGTCGTGTAGCCCGAGACGAAGAACCGGGCGCCGGTCGGATACGCCGCGACGACCCGGGCGCCGTTGGCGGCCAGGACCGGGTCGCCGGTGTTGAACGCGTAGCCCTCGGGCTCCTCGCCCAGCGCGACCGGATCGCTGTCGTCGAACGCCACGCGCAGCTCGGCGCCCGGGACCTGCAGGCCCGCCGGCGTGGGCGCCTCGCGCACCGCGGTGACGCCGGCGGCCTGGGCGACGGCGAGGCCCCGGCCGCGCCAGCCGATGAGCGTGCCGCCGGCGCGGACCCAGGCCTGGATCCCGGCCAGCGCGCCGACCGACAGCTGCGACGCCGAGGTCGTGCCGTCGGGGACCACGAGCGCCTGGTAGCGGTCCAGCCGTCCGGCGAGGACGTCGCTCTCGGTGATCTCGGTGGTGGCGAGGCCGTCGCGAGCGCCCAGCAGCCAGCGCGCCCACCCGGCGCTGAGGTCGCCGGGTGCGTCGTCGCCGCCGGTGTCGCCGAGGACGGCGACCGCAGGGCGCCGGAGGGCGGCTGCGCCGGCCGGGACCGCGTCGAGCGGCCGCAGCGCGACGCGGCGGGCGGCTGCCGCCGCGGTGACCGTGGCGCTGCTCGCGGTCATGAAGCCGCCGTCGCCGGTGCGCGAGACGGCCACGCCGTCTCGCAGCAGGGCGAAGGCCAGCTCGGCGGCGGCCTCCGATCCGCCCGCGAAGGTGTACCCGCCGGCGCCCGCCGCGGGCTCGGTCGGGTGATCGCTCGCCGCCACCGCGGTGAGCTCGCCCGCCGGGAGGTTCAGGGGGGCCTCCAGCGCGCCGCCGTCGAGGCCCATGAGCAGCGGGTTCGACCACGAGCTGACGTCGTAGAAGTAGGGCAGCGCGACGTAGGGGTCGGAGCCGAGCATCGCCTGCACCCAGTGCTTGGCGGCCTGCCGCATGGAGACGATGAACGTCCCGGCGGGGAGGGTCGCCGCTGTCGGCGCCCCTCCGTAGGGATGCAGGGCGGGTACCGCCGCCGGCTGTGTCAGGCGCTGCACGTGCACGCCCACGCCGATCAGCCGGTGGACGAGCGCCTCGGCGTCCGCCCCGTGCAGGTCGGTCCGGATCGCGTAGCCGTAGACCCGCGTGCTGGGAACCTCGAAGCGGACGTGGTCGCCGGGCTGGACGACGTGGTTGGGCTGCAGTTCGCCCGCCGCGCCCTGCACGATCGCCTGGCCCCACTGCTGACCCCACGCGAGCAGCAGACGGCGGCGATGGTCGGCCGCTGCGGTCAGCGTGGTGTCGGCGGCCAGGAAGTGGTCGGCGACCTTCGCGGGGTACGCGGCCTGCGCCCCCTTCTCGAAGGTCATGCCGGCCGCGCCGAACAGGGTGGAGGGCACGGTGTCCCCATAGCCCATGAAGAACAGGTCGTAGGTCTGGTAGTTGACGTAGGCGACGTGCCGCGCGGCGAACGCCGCGCGCAGCCGCGGCGCGATCACGCCGTCGATCGCGGCCAGCGCCTGGGGGGATACCTCGTGGTGGATCGGGTCGGCGTTCGGGGGGAAAAAGAACCCGCTACCGGCGTCCTCGTGCTGGTCGGCGAAGACCACCGGTGGGTAGCGCTCCAGCGCGGCGAGCTTGGCGCGGGTCTCGGGTTGCGTCTGGGCGAACCAGTCCCGGTTGAGGTCGAAGCGGGCCGCGTCGACGTGCGTGCCCAGCGCGCGGCCGTCGGGGTTCTGCAGCGGCAGGACGAAGGTCACCAGCCGGCGGATGCGGGCGAGATCCGCGCACGTCCGCCCGGCGGCCAGCCGGTAGAGCAGCCGCATGTCGGCATCGCCGCCGCTCGGCTCGTTGCCGTGCACGCTCCCGCCGATCCAGGCGAACAGCGGCGATCCGGCGGCCAGCGTCCGCACGGCCTGGGCGGAGAGGCGGCCGTCGCGCGCCGCGCGCATCCGCGCAGCCAGAGCGTTGAGCCGCGCGGGGGCGACGTTCGCGGCCTCGCCGGCGATCGCGTAGCGGATCGGCCGGCCCTGGGCCGACGCACCGGCGGTGACCAGGCGCACGCGCCCGCTGGCCTGCGCGACCGCCGTCATGTAGCGGTCGATCTGGCGGTCCGTGGCCGCTCGGGAGCCCAGTGGGAAGCCGATGGCCCGCTGCCAGATCGGCACCCGGGGGTCGGGCGGCGTCCGCGACGAGCACGCGGCCGCAGCCGTCGCCGGGAGCGCGCCGCCGGCGATCGCCGCCAGCAGGACCGCCGCCGCGCCCAGCCGCGCGGCCATGACGTCGAAGCCGAGCTTGCGCACCGGCACATCATGCAGGGTCGGCGCGGAGGTCTCCGGCGCGCCAACTTAAGGAAAGGATCTCTTGACCTATCGGAACCTCCCACCGATGCTACGCGGCGTGCCTCCCTCTCGCTCCGCGCTGCTCGCCGCCCTGGCTCTCCTCGTCCCGGCGGCCCCGGCGGCCGCGGCGGGCGATCCGATCATGCCGCTCTCCCAGGTCCAGCGGGGCATGCACTGCACGGGCTACAGCGTCGTCTTCGGCACCGATATCGCGTCGTTCGACGTGCTCGTCGACGACGTCGTCACCGACGCGTCGAACACCGCCGACATCCTGGTCACGGTCTCGGGTCCGGCGGTCGACGCGACCGGCGTCGGGCCCGGCTTCTCGGGCTCGCCGGTCTACTGCCCCTCGCCCAGCGACGGGACGCCGGAGGTGATCGGCGCGATCTCGGAGGGCATTGGCGACTACGGCA
>JAWVFY010000050.1:0-2537 GCA_033855575.1 Solirubrobacteraceae bacterium | reverse complement strand
CGCACGTCGATCAGCGGATGCTCCTCGATGCGCGTCACCAGGTAGGCCGACATCGTGCGCCCCAGCTCCTCGCCGCGCACCAGCATCGTGACCCGGGCCGCAGAGTTGGCCAGGTTCAGCACCGCCTGGCCCGCCGAGTTGCCGGCGCCCACGACCAGGACGGAGTCGCCGCTGCACTGCGCGGCCTCGCTGCGCCCGGCGCCGTAGTAGACGCCCCGGCCCAGCAGGTCGGCCACGCCGTCGACGTCGAGGCGCCGCCAGACCATCCCGGGCGCGGCGATCGCCACGTCGGCGGTGATCTCCAGGCCGCCGCCGTAGATCACCGTGAACGGCCCGTCGGCGGGCAGCCGGCTGCCCTCCACGCCGCGCAGGATCATCAGCTCGGCGCCGAAGCCCTCGGCCTGGCGGCCGGCCAGCCGCGCCAGCTCCGCCCCGCCGATCCCGTCGGGGAAGCCGAAGAAGTTCTCGATCAGCGACGTGTGCGACGCCTGGCCGCCCGGCACGTCGCGCTCGAAGACGATCGTCGAGAGGCCGTCGGAGGCGGCATACACCGCGGCGGCCAGCCCGGCCGGCCCGGCGCCGACCACGACCAGGTCGTAGTGCTCGTGGATCGCCACCGGGGAGCCGATCCGCCACGCGTTGGCGACCGACGCGACCGACGCGCCGGGGAACACCGTGTCTCCGTCGATCAGCACCGGCAGCGCGGCGCCGCTCGCGCCGGCGGCGGTCAGCGCGGCGTCGGCCTCGGCCGACCCCGCCTCGAGGAACACGTGCGGCTGGGCGGTGCGGGTGAGGAAGTCGCGCAGCCGGTGGTCGTCGGGCTCGAGCCGGCGTCCGACGACGGTGACCGACGGGCGGACCGGGCTCATTCGCTGCGGAGGACGAACATCAGCTCGTCCTCGTAGCACCAGCTCCACTGCTCGCCGGGCTCGACCGACCGGATCAGGGGATGGCCCGTCGCACCGTGGTGCGCGGTCGCGTGGCGCCGCGGAGAGTTGTCACAGCAGCCGATGTGCCCGCAGCTGTGGCACATGCGCAGGTGCAACCAGCGCGTGCCCTCGCGCAGGCAGTCCTCGCACCCTGCCACCTCGCCCTCCGGAGCGAGGAACACGACCTGATCAAGATGCGCGCACTCCGGCATGCGGCCAGCCTACGTCAGTCGCGCGCCTGCTCGAAGAACCCGTTGGCCCCGGCTCCGCTGACCGTGTCGACGTCGATCACGACAGCCACTCCGTTGCGCTCGGGGTCCTGCTGGCGCTCGCCCTCGATGATGGCGTCCCAGACCTGGTCGTTGGCCTCGGCAGCCACCCGTGCCCGGCCCTCGATGGCCAGGTACTTCGGTCCGGGGCCATCGGGAGAGAAGTAGACCAGCGAGACCCGGGGCCGGTCGGCGATCGCCGCCGCCAGGCCGGAATCGCGCTTGCGGGCCCACAGCGCGAGCTGCTGCGGGCCGTGCACGTGCAGGCTGCCGCGAAACGAGACCGAGGCGCTGCCGTCGTCGCGGACGAAGCCGATCGCCAGCGTGGCGTTTCGCAGCGCGGCGCCGTCGATCGCCGAGGCGATCTCTCCGGTGAGGTCGAGGGGGTCGGGCATCGGCGGGCTCCTTCGGGAAGTGGACTGCGGTCAGCTTAGCGGCGGCGCAGCGACGGGTCCGACAGCGCCGGGGGGACGTAGCCCTGATCGGCGCGCGCGAGGGTGACGCCGGGCGGCACGATCTCGTCGATGCGGTCCAGGACGTCCCCGCTCAGCGCGACGTCGACAGCGCCCAGCTGGGACTCGAGCTGCTCCATCGTCCGCGGCCCGATGATCGGCGCGGTCACCGCCGGGTGCTGGGCCACGAACGCCAGCGCGAGGTGGATCAGCGAGAGGCCCGCCTCCTCGGCGAGGACGGCCAGTGCCTCGGCGGCGTCGAGCTTGGGCCCGTTCTCCGGGTTGCTCAGGTCATAGCGCGACGGAATGCGGCTCGCGCGCGAGGACTCGGGAGCGTCCTGTCCCTTGCGGTAACCGCCGGTCAGCCAGCCGCCGGCCAGCGGGCTCCAGGGGATCACCCCGAGCCCGTACTGCTCGGCGACCGGCAGGATGTCGGCCTCGATGCCCCGCGCCAGGATCGAGTAGGGCGGCTGCTCGGTGACGAAGCGCCCGAGCCCGCGACGCTCGGATACCCACTGCGCCTCGACGACCTGGTGAGCGGGGAAGGTCGACGAGCCGAACGCCCGGATCTTGCCCGCGCGCTGGAGGTCGGTCAGGGCCGACAGCGTCTCGTCGATGTCGGTCTCGGGATCCGGGCGGTGGACCTGGTAGAGGTCGATCCAGTCGGTCCCGAGCCGCCGCAGGCTCTCGTCGACCTCCTTGACGATCCAGCGCCGCGAGTTGCCGGCCTGGTTCGGATCGCCGCGCTGGCCGATGGGCCCGTCGGCACGGACGCCCATCTGCCCGTGGAACTTGGTCGCCAGGATGACGTCGTCACGGCGCCCGCCGGCCAGCGCCTTTCCGACGATGACCTCCGACTCGCCCTGCGAGTAGACGTCGGCGGTGTC
>JAWVFY010000049.1:0-3952 GCA_033855575.1 Solirubrobacteraceae bacterium | reverse complement strand
TCCTCGCGGACGAGTTCGACGAGCAGCGCTACCTCGCCCGGCTGCGCCAGGACGACCCGACCCGTCCGATCGGCGACGCGCTGCTCGACCAGCGGACGCTCGCCGGGATCGGGAACCTGTGGAAGGTCGAGGCGTGCTTCGGCGCCGGGATCGATCCCTGGCGCCCGGTGGCCGGCGTCTCCGACGATGAGGCGCTCGCGCTCGTGCGTTGGGCGCGGCCGCGCATGCAGGAGTCCGCGCGGACCGGCCGGCAGGACGCGGTCCGCATCGTCTACGGCCGCACCGGCCAGCCCTGCCCGCGCTGCGGAACGCTGGTCCGCCAGCGCGGGCAGGGCGACGACAACCGGCCGACCTACTGGTGCCCGGGGTGCCAGGCGTGAAGCGCGTCGGCCACAAGGGCGCGCACCACATCGCGCCGGGTAACACGCTGGCCAGCTTCGACGCGGCCCTTGCGGCGGGCGTCGACATGATCGAGTTCGATGTCCTGCCCGAGCGAGCGGGTCCCGCCCATGCGCGCACCGGGCGGCTGCTGCTCGCCCACGACTACGAGGACGCGCGGCGGCCCGACGTCATCGAGCTCGAGGCGGGCCTGGCGCACCTCTGCAGCGCGCCCTACGCGGGCATCGAGCTCGACGTCGACCTCAAGACGGTCGGCTACGAGGACCGCGTGCTCACGGCGCTGCGCGACCACGGGCTGCTCGATCGAACGCTGATCTCGACGATGGAGCGGGAGAGCCTGCGGGCGATCCGCGCCGCGGAGCCCGGCGTGCGGCTGGGCTGGTCGGTGCCCAAGCTGCGCCGCGATCTCCTGGCGGACTGGTGGACGCGCTACCCCACCTACGCGGTCGCCGGCGTGGCGCGGAGGATGCTGCCGGCCCGGGCCGCCCGCGCCATCCGCTCGGGCGCCATCGACGCGCTGATGTGCCACTGGGCGCTCGTCACGCCGCGGCTGGCCCGCGCGGTGCGGGCGGCCGGTGGCGAGCTCTACGTGTGGACGGTCGACGAGGCGCCGCGCATCGCGGCGCTCGAAGCGATCGGGGTGGCCGGCGTCATCACCAACGACCCCCGGCTCTTCCTCACTACCGGATGACGCAGGTGTCCGAGCTGTAGCCCGCCGGGTCCGAGCCCGCGCTGCTGCGGTGCCCGGCGGTCGTCAGCAGGGCGAGCTGGTCGACGACCTTGGCACCCTTGCGCCACTGGAAGTAGACCTTCCCGCGCAGCTCGAAGCTGCCGCCGGCGGGCGGCGCGAAGACGAACAGCCGCCCCGCCTGGCGCACCTTGTACCGGGCCGAGCCGACGGGGAGGAACCCCGAGTCCGCGCCCTTGGTGATGTTGTGCCAATGCTGGTCGTCCACACGGAAGTACTGCACGCGGAAGCGCATGAACATCTGCTCGGTGCGATCGGGGGCGCCCGGCATCGAGCCGCGGATCCCGATCGTGTCGGGGTGGGCGATGGTGTCGCAGACGTTGATCGTCGCCCACAGCTCCGGCGAGCGGGGCCGCGCGCCCAGCGCCGACGGGGCGCCGGCGAGGACCAGCGCAGCGGCGAAGACGACGAGCGGCGCCCGGCGGCTCATGCCGGCCAATGTAGCCGCGTGTGATGCTTGTGCCGCTGAGGCGTAGTAAGGGTCATGCCGGAGCTGGTTATGGCGCTCGATCCCGTCAACACCCAGGCCACGACGTTCGATGCGCTCTACCGGGCGAACGCGGCCGACCTGTTCAGCTACGTGATGACGCTGCTGCGCGACCGCGGAGCCGCCGAGGACGCGACGATGGCCGCCTTCGAGCGGGCCTTCCGCCATCGCCGCGCCTTCGACCGGCGCCGCGGGTCCGAGCGCGCCTGGCTGTTCGCCATCGCCCGCAACGCGGCGCTCGACGAGCTGCGCCGCCGCCGCCGCGCCGTGCCGGCGGCCGGCGAGCCGGCCGACACCGGCGAGCACGACGAGGCCGACCCGCTGGTGCGGGCCACCGTCCGGGCCGCGCTCGCCGGGCTCGATCCGCGCGAGCGCGAGCTCGTGGCGCTGAAGTTCGTCGCCGGGCTCACCCACGCCGAGATCGCCGAGGTCCTCGGGATCTCGGCGGGCAACGCGGCGACCCGGCTGCACCGTGTCATTCTCAAGCTCAGGGAGGCCTGTCATGCGTAGGCGCCTCGATTCCGCCGTGGTCTCCGAGCTCGAGGCCGTCGACGCCGCGCTGGCGGGCACGCGCCCGGACGCCGACGTCGCCGCCATCGCGGCCGCCGCTCGCGCCGACGCGATCCCCATGTCCCCCGCCTTCGCCGCCCGCCTCCAGGAGGCCGTCCGCGCGGGGTTCCCGGCCGCGGCGGCGCCCGCTGGCTCGCGCGGGCGCCGGCGGGGGCCGCGCGCGCTGGCCGCCGCGGGGGCGATCGCGGCCGCGCTGGCGGCGATCGTCGTCGCGGCCTCCGCGCTGCACGGCGGTGGCGCACCGGCGACCGAGCACGTCGCCTCCGGCGCAGCGTCGAGCGCGGGCACCGCCGTCCAGGGGGTCCCGATTCCCGCCCCGGCCCTCGCCGAGGCCGGCACGCGCCGGGTCCAGCGCGGCGCCGAGCTGACGATCGCCACGCCGGTCGACCGCCTGCAGGACACGGCGGACGGCGTCGCCGCGATCGCCGATCGCCTCGGCGGCTTCGTCGCCCGCTCCGACGCCTCCGTGACCGGCAACGGCGGCCAGGCGACGTTCGACCTGCGGATCCCAGTCGGCCGGCTCGACGATGCGCTCGCCGCGATCTCCCGGCTCGGCCACGTCCGCTCCCGCTCCCAGCAGTCGCTCGACGTCACGGGCGCCTACGACAGCGCCCGCGCCCGTCTGCGCGATGCGCAGGCCGAGCGCGCAGCGCTGCTGCGCGCGCTGGCCGGCGCCACCACGCAGCCGCAGATCGACAGCCTGCAGGCGCGGCTGCGGATCGTGCGCGGGCAGATCGCCGCGGCCGGGCGAGCGCTCGACAGCGCCCGGCGGGCCTCCGCCCAGGCGCAGGTCAGCGTCACCGTGCTGGGCGTGGCGCGGGCGGGCGCAGCCGCCGCCCATCCCGGCCATCGCTGGACCCCGGGGCGGGCGCTGCACGACGCCGTCGGCGTCCTGTCGGCGCTCCTCGGCGTGCTGATCGTCGCGCTCGCCGCGGCGCTGCCGATCGCCGCGCTGGCCGCCGGCGCGGTGTTCGCCGGGCGGGCGCTGCGGCGCCGCCGGCGCGAGCAAGCACTGGAGTCCTCGTCACCCGCCGTGTGATACTCGTCACACGATGGGGTCGAGCACGGCGGATGTCGCAGGTCTGCTGGCCCGCGTGCCCGTGTTCGAGACCCTCGAGCCGGCGGACCTCGCGCGCGTCGCCGAGGTGGCGGTGCCGCGGGCCTTCGAGGGCGGCCGGGTCATCTTCCGCGAGGGCGACGAGAGCGACACGTGCTACATCGTCAGCTCCGGGCACGCGCGGGCGGTCCGCGAGCACTCCGACGGACGGACCATCTCGCTGGCCCACTTCGGGCCCGGCGACATCTTCGGCGAGCTGGCGATGTTCGACGACGAGCGCCGCTCGGCCACCGTCGAGACGCTCGAGCCGGTCGAGGCGGTGGCGATCCTCGGCTCGGACATGCGGCGGCTCATGCGCGAGCATCCCGATCTCGCGGTGATGCTCGTCATCTCGCTCGGCCGGCGCCTGCGCGAGACCAACGACCGCCTGACCCGCCAGTCCTTCCAGACCGTGCAGAGCCGCGTGGCCGGCGTGCTGGCCCAGCTCTGCGAGCAGGCGCGGGCCGAGGGGGCCGACGAGCGCGACGCCGAGATCACGATCACGCAGGCCGACATCGCCCAGCGGGCCGGGTCCTCGCGCGAGTCGGCCAGCCGCTTCCTGGCTGTGCTCGAGCGCGCCGGCGTGGTCACCCAGGGCCGCGGGCGGATCACGGTCCACGACGTCGACGCCCTTGCCAACTACGTCTACTGA
>JAWVFY010000048.1:0-5470 GCA_033855575.1 Solirubrobacteraceae bacterium | reverse complement strand
GCCGGCCATGCGGCGCAGCGGGTTCGACGAGACCGGAGGTGGGGGGCGAAGCGGCATGAAAAGGTGACGCAGGCGTCATCCTTGCAGCGGCTGGACACCGCGTCAAGCACACCCGACGGGCCCCCCGCAGTGGAGTGCGGGAGGCCCGTGCGGCTGTTGGACCGGGGTCTTTGAGCGGGCTACGCGTCCGCCGGCTCGCTGGGATCGCGCGCGGCGTTCTGCTCGCTGCCGACGTTGCCGCGCGGCGCCTGGCGGATAACCTTCTCGCAGGAGCCGTTGGGGTTGGCGGGCGTGGCGTCGGTGATCACGTCGACGGTGTCCAGGATCGCGCGGTCGTTGCCGTCGCCGCAGGTGATGCGGTCGACCTCGCCGTCGCGCGTGTGGAACGTGTCGTTGCCGGCGCCGCCGTCGAGCGTGTCGCCGTTCTGGTCGACCGCGCCGTTGGGGCCGGGCGTGACGTCGGTCTTGACCAGCGCCCAGAGGTCGTCGTTGCCTTCGCCTCCGAACGTCGTGTCCTGACCGGCGTTGGCGAAGATCCGGTCGTTGCCGGCGCCGCCGGTCGGGTTGTCGTCGCCGGCGCCGCCGTGCATCACGTCGGTGCCGCCGTTGCCGACCGACGTGTCGTTGCCGTCGCCGCCGTTGACCAGGTCACGCCCGTCGCCGCCCTGCAGCTGGTCGTTGCCCGAGCCACCGAAGATGCGGTCGCGGCTGACGAGGTCGCCGGCGTTCGGGACGTCGCCCTGGATGGTGTCGTCACCGGGCCCGCCGACGAGCAGGTCGCCGTTTTGGTGGCCGAGGATCGTGTCGTTGCCCTGGCCGCCCCAGATGCGGTCGTGGCCGACCTGGCCGTCGAGCGTGTCGTCGCCCGGGTTGCCTCGGATGACGTCGTTTCCGTCGCCGCCGAGCACCTTGTCGTTGCCGGCGCCCGCGCGGCCGCGGTCGTTGCCGGCGCCCAGATCGATCTGGTCGTCCCCTGCAAGACCGAAGACGCGGTCGTTGCCGCCCTTGGCATCGATCGTGTCGGCCAGGCGCGTGCCGCGGATGACCTCCGACTGATCGGTGCCGATGAACGTGCCTGCCATCGCCACGGCGGCGAGGGCCAGCGACATGGCCGCCGCGACGAGCGCGACGACGAGCCGAGTGTTGCGATGCTGCATGAGCTGCCTCCCCTAAAGAGTGCGTCCGGAGTGGTTCGTCCGGTGGCACAAACATCCGGTGCGGCGCCGAGTTGCGGTTCGCCCGTTCGCTATCGTGGGCCGCTCGCCCTACGGGGGGCGTAGCTCAGTTGGTTAGAGCGCCGGCCTGTCACGCCGGAGGTCGCGGGTTCGAGTCCCGTCGCTCCCGTGAGAGTCGCCTGTCCAGAGGCGGCTCTTTTCATTTGACGCGTCAGTCGCGGTCGAGCACGGAGCGCCGCGACACTGCCTGGAGCGCGCTCGTCAAGAAGGCAGACAGCGCAAGCCACAGGATCAGGTGCGTCGCATGCACCGGGCCGGCCGGCCGGGAGCTGAGCACGCCGATCAGGCCGACGCTGCCCACCCCGGCGCCGATGACCAGGCGCGTCTGGAGCCGCCGCCGCTCCGCCGGCCACGGCGACATCGCCAGCGACCAGAGCGGCAGCATGACCGCGAGGCCGGTGACGAGGAGGAGGACGGCCTGGGACTCCTCGGCGCCGATGATCGACGCGAGGAGAGCGGCGGTGACGGCGATCATCGCGGCGGCGCCCAGGAAGACGGGCTCGGCCACGGCGTGTGCCAGGCGCCCGGCGACTGCGCGGACGTGCGGCGCCCGCGCGACTGCCGGTTCGAGCTCGAGCCCGGCGACGGGCTGCGCCTCGAGCCACGCGACGTAGCGGCGAACGCCCTCGCGAAGCGGGGTGGACGCGGTCCAGCCGAGCTCTGCCTCGGCGCGCTTGGAGCAGACCGCGGCGCCGGCGAGGTCGCCGGCGCGGCCCTCGGTGTGGAGGATCTCGACGCCGCCGACCTCCTCCTGCACGACCTCGGCAAGCCCGCGGATCGTGGTCGTCTCGCGGCCCGCGAGGTTGTAGGTGCGGCCGATGGCCTCAGGCGCGAGCCCGCGCACGACGCCCTCGGCGAGATCCTCGACGTAGACGAACACCCGCTGCTGCTCGCCGGTGCCCGCGATCGTGAGCGCCTCGCCCTTTCGGGCGCGGTCGACGAAGCTGGGGATCACGGCCGCCGGGCGGGCGCGCGGGCCGTAGGGGATGCCGAAGCGCATCACCGTGGGCTCGAGGTCGTAGAGCTCCGCGTAGGAGTGGCACAGCAGCTCGCCGGAGAGCTTGCCCGCGGTGTACACGTGGTCGGGGCACGGCAGCAGCGTCTCCTCGTTCACGTGGTCGGCCTCGACCGCGGAGTAGACCCAGACCGTCGAGGCGTAGACGACGCGCTTGACGCCCTCGAGGCGCGCGGCCTCGAGCACGGCGAGCGTGCCCATCGCGTTGAGCTCGGTGGACTCGGCGGGGGATTGGATGACCTCACCGACGTCGGCTGCGGCGGCCAGGTGGCAGACCGCGTCGCAATCGCGCAGGGCACGGCGGACGTCCTCGATGCGGCGCACGTCGCCGATGACCGCGTCGACGTCGTCATGCCACGGGGATGGCCTTGTGTCGAGGATTCGCGGCTTGTGACCTGCGGCGGCAAGGCGATCGACGACAT
Organism: Solirubrobacteraceae bacterium; assembly: GCA_033855575.1. Lineage (GTDB taxonomy): Bacteria > Actinomycetota > Thermoleophilia > Solirubrobacterales > Solirubrobacteraceae > BP-464. The sequence goes on along the minus strand of JAWVFY010000048.1, from coordinate 2,798 downwards.
GCGAGCCGATGAAGCCCGCGCCGCCCGTGACGAGGACTCGCATAAGAAGGAACTTAGAGCAAAGCGCGGCGGCTGGTGGGCTCGCTCAGGCCTCCTTCAGACGGTGGCCGGACGTCCCGCCCGGCCACCGCCCTCGGCTTAACGCGTGAAGCTGCGGCTCTTCGCGCGGAACGTCTTGTACGCCGGGCGCGTCGAGCCGTCCTGGCGGACCAGCCCGGAGTCGAAGCCCTGGCAGTTGTTACCGGTCCAGCTGAACGCGTACAGGCGCTTCACGGTGCGCCGGAACTGCTTCGCCAGCTTGAACATGTAGGCGACGCGCGACGCTGCGCGCTTCTCGTTGCACGGCCATGCACGGCCGAAGTTCACGATTCCGCCGGTCTCCGTCAGCCAGAACTGCGCGCGGCGGTTGTTGCTGCGGGCGGTGCGGATGATCCGCGAGGTGCCGCTCGAGCGCAGGCGGTTCGTGTCGGAGTAGTTGTGGATCCCGATGATCAGCGGCTTGGAGCGGTAGGACCGCGGGAGCCCGCTGAACCAGCGCGCGATGTAGCCCTCGACACCGCGCTGATCGAGCACGTCGAGCGCCACGATCGTGCAGCCCTTGCACATCGTCTTCAGCGTCCGGAAGAACGACGCCGCGCGCCGCGGGTTCTTGTAGGTGGGCTGCGAGTTGTGGTTGGCCTCGTTCCAGACGCCGAACTCGCGAACGCCCAGCCCCCGATAGCGCTTCACGAGCTTCCCGACGTACTTCTTGTACTGCTTCACTGACGGCAGCTTGGCCCTGCCGTGCGCGAAGTTGTTGGTCGAGAAATGCAGCAGCACCTTCACGCCCGCGGCGTTCGCGGCGCGGACGTAGTCGTCCGCCGCTGCGAGCGCGGACGCATGCTTGGCCGCGTCCCAGCGGATGAAGTAGCGCGCCTTCTTGACCTGTAGCGCACGGAAGGCGCTCGAGGAGAACGTACTCGCGTGCTGGTCGCCCAGCCCGACCGCGACGCGGGTCTTCGCCGAGGCGCTTGCGGGCAGGAGCATGAGTGCGACCACGAGGCCGCAGACCGTCTTCTTCGTCAATGACATACCTACGTGACACCCAGGCATGGCGTGGGTCGCACGTCGTCGGGGCGGAATCGTCTGCGCGCTTACAACCCTGGGGGATGCCTGAGCACGAACCCGCCCGTCGAGCGCGTCTGCGCCGTCCAGCGGGAGCCGCCCTGGCGCAGCCCGCTCGTGTCGAACCGCAGACCGGCCACGACCATCCACGCGTGGCCGTGGTTGGCGTAGATCGTGACCCAGCGCCCGGGGCCGGCCTTGCCCCAGTTCATGAACGACGTCGAGTCCAGAGGGCCCTTGAGGAACCCGGCGGCGGCGAGCGCGAACGAGACCGAGGCCGAGCAGTCGTAGGCGCTGTCCTCCCAGCGCGCGTGGCCGCCGCCGTAGACATAGGGCAGGAGCGCCACCGCATTGGCGGCGCGGATGATCGACTCGACGTCGTGCGGAGCGCTCGATGGCACTGTCGCGAGGCCTTGCGTGTTCAGCGAAGCGCGGTCGATCGCCTTCGCCGTTCCGAAGACCTGCTGCAGCTCGCGCCGGATCTCGGCATCGGTCGGCGCGCCTTCGGCGATCGCCTCCGAGGGCGCTGCGACAGGCCCCTTGACCGCTGCCACATGTGGGGCGGGCGCCTGTGCCTTGAGCTTGACCGGCGCCGTGTTCTGCGACGTCTGCTCAGGGATCGCGGACGGCGGCGGGAGGTATGGCGCGGCCGCGGTCCACGCATGCAGCTGCCCGCTGCCGCCCGCGCCGCAGCCCGCGAGCAGGAGCAGCGCCGCGAGTGGTCCAGCGATCCGTGCCATGGCCGGAGTATGCGACAGACTCAGGACCGTGCTCGCCACCGTGCTCGTCGTGCTGGCCGCGGCACTGCCGCCTCCGGGCCACCTGCACGCGCAGGCGCGGACGGCGGGCAGCATCACCATCGCCTGGCGCGACCGCGCCCGCGGCGAGACGCGCTACGAGGTCAGGCGCGGCGCGGCGGCCGTCCTGCGGCTGGGCGCCGGAGCGACTCGCGTCCGCGTGACGGGCCTGCGTCCCGGCCGGCGCTACCGCCTGCGCGTGCGCGCCTGCCGCGCCGGCGTCTGCGGGCGCGCCGCCTCGATCACGGTGCGCACCCGCCCGGCCGCCACCGGGGCCGGCCCGTCGATCGGGGGTTGCCCTGTGTTCCCGGCCGACAACGCGTGGAACCGCGACGTCTCGCAGGATCCCGTCGACCCCAACTCGGACGCGTACGTTCGTGCGCTCCCCGGCAACCTGCACCCGGACTTCGGCTCGGGCCGCTACGGCGACTACGGGATCCCGATCACCGTGGTGCCGCAGGCGCAGCCGCTCGTGCCGATCCGCTTCACCGCCTACGGCGACGAGAGCGACCCGGGGCCGTACCCGATCCCGCGGGACGCGCGGATCGAGGGCGGCAGCGACCGCCACGTCATCGTCGTCCAGCAGGGCGCGTGCAGGTTGTACGAGCTCTTCGCCGCGGCCCACGGCGCCGGCGACGGCTGGGACGCCGACTCCGGTGCCCGCTTCGACCTGCGCTCCAACCGCAGCCGCCCCGCGGGCTGGACGTCGGCGGACGCCGCGGGCCTGCCGATCCTGCCCGGGCTCGCGCGCGCCGACGAGGCGAGCGCCGGCGCGATCCGCCATGCGCTGCGGTTCACGGTGCGACGCACCCAGAACGCCTCCGTCGCGCCTGCGCGCCACGTCGCGTCGAACGACTCGAGCGCCGACCTGCCGCCCATGGGCCTGCGCTTCCGCCT
>JAWVFY010000047.1:0-9951 GCA_033855575.1 Solirubrobacteraceae bacterium | reverse complement strand
CCTGCGGGGCTCCCTCCGCGGCCCGGGCGGCCCGGAAGATCGCCCGGCACTGCATCGCGTAGATCTCCGGGAAGAGGATGCCCAGCCGCACGCCGCGCGTGCCGAGCATCGGGTTGACCTCCTGCAGCGCCCGCACGCGGTCGAGCGTGCGCTCGAGCTCCGCGAGGTCGTCCGTGCGCTCGATCCGCGCGCGCTCCACGTCGGCCTCGACCTGGTGTAGCGGCGGCAGGAACTCGTGCAGCGGCGGGTCGAGCAGCCGGATCGTCACCGGCAGGCCGGCCATCGCCGCGAAGATCCCCTCGAAGTCGCCCTGCTGGAGCGGCAGGAGCACATCCAGCGCCGCGTCGAGCTCGGCATCCTCCTCGGCCAGGATGACGCGGACCATCGCCGCGTGGCGTTCCTCGCCGAAGAACATGTGCTCGGTGCGGCACAGGCCGATGCCCTGGGCGCCGAACGCCCGCGCGCGGCGCGCGTCCTCCGGTGTGTCGGCGTTGGTCCGCACACCCAGGCGCCGATGGGCGTCCGCCCAGCCCAGGACCTGCTGGAACTCGGCGCTGACCTCGGGCTCGACCAGCGGCACGTCCTCGACGGTGATCGCGCCGGTGGAGCCGTCGATCGCGATGCGGTCGCCCTCCCCCAGCTCGGTCTCGCCGATCCGCACCACGCGCCGCGCCAGGTCGATCTCCAGCTCCGACGCGCCGGTGACCGCCGGCACGCCCATGCCCCGTGCCACCAGCGCCGCGTGCGACGCCTTGCCACCCTCGCTGGTGACGATCCCCCTGGCCGCGTGAAAGCCCGCCACGTCGTCGGCCTCGGTGAACGGCCGGACGAGCACGACATCCTCGCCGGCCTCGCCGCGGGCGACCGCCTCGGCGGCGGTGAAGACGATCGCGCCCTTCGCCGCACCCGGCGACGCCGCGACGCCGTGGGCCAGGACGGTGTAGTCGGCCTGCGGATCGAACGTGGGGTGCAGCAGCGCGTCGAGCGACTCCGCGTCGATGGTCGCCAGCGCCTGGGCCTGGGTGAGCAGCCCCTCGCCCGCCGCGTCGACGGCGAAGCGCACCGCCGCCTGAGCCGGCCGCTTGGCGTTGCGCGTCTGGAGCATGTACAGGCGCCCCTCCTGCACGGTGAACTCGGTGTCCTGCATGTCCTTGTAGTGGGCCTCGAGCGTGCGCAGGATCTCCATCAGCTGCTCGTAGGCCGCGGGCAGGTGGTCGGCCATCTCCGAGATGTCGAGGGTGTTGCGCACGCCGCTTACCACGTCCTCACCCTGGGCGTTGACGAGGAAGTCGCCGCTGGGCTCCGGCGCCCCGGTGATCTCGTCGCGGCTGAACGCCACGCCGGAGCCGCTCGTCTCGCCCCGGTTGCCGAAGACCATCTGCTGGACGTTGACCGCCGTGCCCCAGTCGTCGGGGATGCGGTTGATGCGGCGGTAGGCGACGGCACGGTCGCCCGTCCACGAGTCGAACACCGCGCCGATCGCCGCGTCGAGCTGGGCCCGCGGCTCGGTGGGGAACGCATAGAGCGAGCGGAAGCTCTCGACCAGCTCGCGCAGGGCGCCGGCGTCGAGCTCGGTGTCCAGCGCGACGGCCCGGTCAGCCTTGACGCGCTTGATCTCGTCCTCGAAGCGCGCGCCCTCGATGCCCATCACGACGTTGCCGAACATCTGCACGAAGCGCCGGTAGGAGTCCCAGGCGAAGCGCTCGTCGCCGGTGCGCGCGGCCAGCCCGGCCACCGACTCGTCGTTGAGGCCGAGGTTCAGCACGGTGTCGAGCATCCCGGGCATCGACTCGCGCGCGCCGGAGCGCACACTGACCAGCAGCGGATCGTCCGGGTCGCCCAGCCGCCGGCCCGCGCGCTCCTCGAGGCGGCGCAGCGCGTCGCCGACCTGCTCGTCGAGCCCCTCGGGAGGCCGGTGTCCGCCCCGCAGGTAGGCCACGCAGGCCTCGGTGGTGATGGTGAACCCGGCCGGGACGCGCTCGGGCCCGAGGATCCTGGTCATCTCGGCGACGTTGGCGCCCTTGCCCCCGAGCAGGTCGCGCATCTCCATCGAGCCCTCGGAGAAGTCGTAGACCAGCTTCGTTGCCACCAGAGAAGAACCTACCCGGCCAGTGCCGGGCGCAGCTTCAGGTGCGCGTGATGCTCGACGGTCGCGCCGATCGCACGCTCGGCCTGGCGCAGCGCGCGCTCGGAGGCCTGCGGAGCTTCGGCCAGCGGTTGGCCGATGGCGGCGACGAGGAAGCCGTGCGCCTCCTCGCTGAGCGTGAAGCCCCCGGCCTCGCAGGCCGCGCAGACGACGCCGCCGGCCGCGCCCGAGAAGGCGCTGAGGTGCTCGCGCTCGCCGCACGTCGCACACGCGCTCAGCTGCGGCGCCAGGCCCGCGGCGAGCAGCAGCTTCAGACGGAAGGCCAGCTGGTTGGCGTGGGTGGCGTAACTCGTGCCCTCCACCCCGGCATCGAGCAATGCCAGCTCGTTGAGCAGCAGATGGAACACCGCGGGGTGCGACTCGGTCGTCTCGAACAGCCGGCTGACCGCATCGCACGCACGGGCCGCCGCGTCGAGGGCGCCGGCGTCGGTGCGCAGCCGGGCGTGTGCGCGCACCGTGTCGGCGCCGGTCACGGTCAGCAGATCGCTGCGGCCCTCGTGCAGCACGAGCGCCACATGCGAGAACGGCTCGAGCCGGCCGCCGAAGCGGCTGCGCGCGCGGCGCACGCCCTTGGCGATGGCGCCCATTCGACCCCGATCCCGGGTATAGACGTGGAGGATCCGATCGGCCTCGCCGTAGCGCATCGAGCGCAGCACCACCCCCTCCGTCTTGACCGGCCCGGGCATGGCGTCACGCTACTTTGCGGGAGAAGGAAATGAAGAAGATCACGCTCTACTCGACCGACCACTGCTCGTTCTGCATGCGTGCCAAGGCGCTGCTCAGCGCCCGCGGGCTGGAGTTCGAGGAGATCAATCTGGAGCGTGACCCGGACGGACGCACGGAGCTCGCCCGGCGCACGGGCATGCTGAGCTTCCCGCAGATCCTCGTCGAGGACGAGCTGATCGGCGGGTTCATGGAGCTCGCCCGGGCCGACCGCTCCGGGCGGCTGCGCGAGCTGCTGGGCGAGGCCGCGGCTTAGCCGTCCTCCTCGGGGGCCGCTGGCAGCGCGGGCACACGTAGGTCCCGCGCCCGCCGACGACGAGCTTGACGACGTCGCCGCCGCAGGCCAGGCACGGAGCACCGGCGCGCAGGTGGATCTGGAACTCGTGCTGGAACGCGCCGGCGACGCCGTCGGCGTGGCGGAAGTCGTCGATGGTCGCGCCGCCGGCGGCCAGGCCCGCGGTCAGCGCGTCGCGGACCGCCTCGGCCAGCGCCTCGTACTGCGCGCGCGTTAGCGCGCCGGCGGGCCGCAGCGGGTGGATGCGCGCACGGAACAGCGCCTCGTCGGCGTAGATGTTGCCCACGCCGGCGACGCGGCGCTGGTCGAGCAGGAACGCCTTGATGGGCGCGCGGCGCCCGCGGGCCAGGGCACGCAGCCGCTCCCCGGTCAGCTCGCCGCCCAGCGGCTCGATGCCCAGCCGAGCGGCGAAGAACGCGTCGCGCGCCTCGCTGCCCAGCGCCAGCTCCCCGGTGCCGAACCGCCGCGGGTCGCAGAAGCGCAGCTCGTGGCCGTCGTCGAGCGCGAAGACCACGCGCGCGTACGGGGCGCCGAGCGGCGGGTCGTAGAGCAGGGTGCCGGTCATCCGCAGGTGCACCAGCAGAAAGACCTCGTCGGCCAGCTCGACGACCAGGTACTTCCCGCGCCGCGAGAGGCGCTCGATGCGCCGCCCGCCGACGGCGTCGGCGACCGCCTCGGGCGCCAGCGGGGCCGTCCAGCGCGGATCGAGGATCTCGAGCGTCCGCAGCCTGCGCCCCTCGACCAGCGGCGCCAGCTGGCGGCGGATGGTCTCGACCTCGGGCAGCTCGGGCATCGCCCCCGCACCGTAGCCCGGTCAGGCGAAGGCGCGGCCGGGGAGCCCGTCGGCGGCGTCCGCGCCGGCCAGGAGGCGCAGGACGGTCGCCCCGACGTCGGCCATCGCCCCGTCGTGACGGCGCGGCACGACGCCCGGGCCCGCCGCCAGGAGCGGGACGTACTCGCGCGTGTGGTCGCTGTGCGCGGCCGCCGGATCGCAGCCGTGGTCGGCGGTCAGCACGAGCAGGTCGCCGGGGCGCAGGGCGGCCAGCCAGCCGGCCACCGCGGCATCGATCTCCTGCAGCGCGCGATGGAAGCCCTCGACGTCCTTGCGATGCCCGTAGACCTGGTCGGTATCGATGAGGTTGGTGAAGATGAGGCCGCGATCGAGCGAGTCCAGCAGCGCACTGGTCCGCACCAGCGCCTCGGTGTTGCCCGCGGCCGGGTGGTGCACGTCGATGCCCCGCCCGGCGAAGAGGTCGCGGACCTTGCCCACGCCGTGGACGGGGACGCCCGCGCCGGTCAGCCGGTCGAGGACCGTCGGCCCCGGCGGCGCCACCGCGAAGTCGCGCCGGCCGGCGGTGCGCTCGAAGGCACCCGGCGCGCCGCTGAACGGTCGGGCGATCACCCGCCCGACAGCGTGCTCGCCGGTCATCTCGGCGCGGATCGCCGCGCACAGCGCGTGCAGGTCGGGCTCGCCGACCACGTCGACATGCGCGGCGACCTGGGCCACCGAGTCCTGCGACGTGTAGAGGATCAGCTCGCCGGTGGCCAGGTGCTGCGCGCCGTAGTCATCGATCGCGTCCAGGCCGTTGTAGGGGCGGTTACAGCAGAAGCGCCGTCCGGTGGCCTGCTCCAGCCGCGCGACGAGCCCCGGCGGGAAGCCCTGCGGATAGGTCGGCGGAGCCACGTCGGCCGGGCGGCCCATCAGCTCCCAGTGCCCCGCGGTCGAGTCCTTGCCCGGCCCGACGGGCGCCAGCCGGCCGTGGATCGCGGAGGGGCGGCCCGGTGGCACACCGGCGATCGGCACGATCGCCCCGAGCCCCAGCGCCGCGAGCGTCGGAAGCTGCAGGCCGCCGACGGCGTCGGCCAGGTGCGGCAGCGTGCTCGCCGCGGCGTCGCCGTAGTCGGCCGCGTCTGGAAGCGCGCCGACGCCGCAGGCGTCGAGGGTCACGACGATCGCGCGAGCGCTCACCCCGTCGGCTTGGAGAGCTTCACGGAGCGCACCAGCGCCCGGAACACGGGCGTCTCGACCTGCGCGTACTGGTCGGCCGGCGCGAACGCATCGACCACGTACTCCGATCCCGCCCCGTAGATGTGCGTCGAGCGGACGCGGCGCGGCTGGCCGGCGACTGTCTCGTCGGCGATGATCACCACCGCGGGGTGGTGCGCCGCGCGCGTGCCCTTGGCCTTGATGACCTTCAGCGTGGGGTCGCGGGCCTTGGCCGCGGCGACCAGCGCGTTGCGCGCGGTGGCCAGCTGGGCGGCGGTGGTGGGCAGCGGCTCGGCCCGTGGGTAACGCCAGATGGCGATCGTCACCAGGCCCGAGTTGACCGTGGCCAGCAGCGGCGCCTGACCGGCGGTGTAGTGCCAGTTGGCCGGGCGCTGGAAGCCGATGCCCTGGGCCGGGAGCAGCTGCGGGACCATGCCGCTGACGCGGCTGGGCGTCGTGACCACGGGCGGCTTCGACGGGGTGTTGCCACACCCGGGCAGCGCGGCGAGCGAGAGGAGAACGACCCCCATCGATCGGGGTCGAGGGGCGAAGGCAGCGTGGCGCACGGCGCGACTCTACCCGGGCGTGGCGCTCTTATCCGCCGCTCGCGGGTGGGCCTTGAAGTACACGTCCTTGAGCCGCTCCGCCGAGAGATGGGTGTAGATCTGCGTGGTCGCGATGTCGGCGTGGCCGAGCATCTCCTGGACCGCCCGCAGGTCACAGCCACCGGCCAGGAGGTGAGTGGCGAACGTGTGGCGCAGGGTGTGCGGGCTCATCTTGCCGTCGAGGCCGACCGCGCGGGCGTGGCGCTGGACGATCTTGTAGAGGCCCTGGCGCGTTAGCTCGCCGCCGCGCTGGTTGACGAACAGCTTGTCCTGGTCGCGCAGGCCGACGAGCGCCGGGCGCCCGCGCTCGGCGTAGGCACGTACGGCCGCCACCGCCTGTCGGCCCACCGGGACCAGCCGCTCCTTGGCGCCCTTGCCCCGGGCGCGCAGGACGCCGTGGCGCAGGTCGACGTCGCGGACGGTCAGCCCCGTGGCCTCCGAGGCCCGCAGCCCGCAGGCGTACATCAGCTCGAGCAGCGCGCGATCGCGCAGCGCCGCCGGATCGGTTCCCCGCGGCGCCGCCAGCAGCCGGGTGACCTCGCTGCGGCTGAGGACCTGCGGCAGCTTCTGGCTCTTGCGGGGCGCACGGAGGTCGGCGGTCGGATCGTGGTCGAGGACCTCGTCGCGGCGCAGGTGACGGTAGAAGGACCGCAGGCATGCGACCTTGCGCTGCAACGTGGCGGGCGCGACCGGCGGCCGGTCCTCGGAACCCGCGGCCAGCTCGTCGAGGAAGCCGGCCAGGTCGGCGTGCGTGGCGCTGACGACGTCCGCGCCGGTGCGCTCGAGATAGCCGCCGAGCTGCAGCAGGTCCGAGCGATAGGCCTCCAGCGTGTTGCGCGAGAGCCCCCGCTCGAACTCCAGGTAGGCGAGGAAGTCCAGGACGTGCGTGGTGAACGTCCGGTGCGGCGCAGGGGCGACGGCCATCTCCCCTGGTTCGGGCTCGGGGCGAGCCGCCCTGCCCGGTGCAACAGGCCGTGCGGCCTACAACCGGTCGCGCAGCAGCAGCAGGCCGATGATCGTCTTGGCGTCGTGCGTGGAGGCAAGCGCCCCGTCGAGGTCGCTCAGCGGCCAGCGCACGATCTCGATGCGCTCGTTGTCCTGCGCCTCCGCGGACGCTGTGGTCAGCCCCGTCGCCAGGTAGAGGTGGACCTCCTCGTCGATCACGCCGACCGAGGTGTGGAAGGAGCTGAGGTGCGCCCACTCCGCGGCGGCCAGCCCGACCTCCTCGGCCAGCTCACGCCGAGCGCTGGTCATGACGTCCTCGTCGGGCTCGAGCTTGCCGGCAGGGATCTCCAGCGCATCGGGATCGCCCACCGCCTCCCGCGGCTGGCGCACGAGGAACAGGTGCTCGCCGTCGTGGCAGACGACGCCCACCGCTCCGGGGTGATGGACGATCGCCCGCTCGGCCTCCTCGCCGTCGGCGAAGCGGAAGCGGTCGACCGACAGCGAGAGGAACGGCCCCTCGTAGACGGTCTCCGAGCCGATCCGCTCGAACGTGCGGTCCTCATGGGTCATCCCGGGCAGGCTAGAGCCGGTCCAGCAACGCCAGGCTCACGTCGAGCATGCCCTCCAGGGCCGCCACCGAGACGCGCTCGTCGGGCTGGTGGTTGCGCTCGGTGCCGTTGGCGAGGTTCGTGCACGGAAAGCCCCTGGCCGCCAGCGCGTTGGCATCCGAGCCGCCCCCGGTGACGATCCGCGATGGCTCATAGCCGCAGTCGCGCAGGGCGTCCTCGGCCGCGAGCACGCCCGGGTCCTGGCCGCGGTGGCGGTAGCCGCCGAACAACCGCTCGACGACCAGGTCGACGTCGCACTCGCAGGCGGGCTCATTGGCGGCGTCGTGGACGTGGTCGACCATCTCGGCCACCAGCGCCTCGATCTTCGCGTCGTCCAGGCTCCGGGCCTCGGCCAGGAAAGACGCCCGCTCCGCGACGACGTTCGTGGTGCCGGGCAGGCCGCCCTCGATCGCACCCACGTTGGCGGTGGTCTCGTCGTCGATCCGGCCAAGCCGCAGCGCGCCGATGGCGCGGGCGGCCGCGGCGATCGCGCTGCGCCCGTCCTCGGGGCGGATCCCGGCGTGTGCGGCAGCGCCGCGGAAGTGGGCCTCCAGGCGGTAGTAGGTCGGCGAGGCCATCACGACCTCGCCGATCGGGGAGGCGTGGTCGAAGACGAAGCCCAGGGTGCTGCGCAGGCGCCCGACGTCGAAGGCCTTGGCGCCCCGCAGAGCGACCTCCTCCCCCGTGGTCAGCAGCAGCTCGATGCCGATCGGCGAGCCCTCGATCGCCGCGCGCCGCGCGACCGCCAGGAGGACCGCGACCGCGGCCTTGTTGTCGGCGCCGAGGATCGTGTCGCCCGCGCTGACCCAGCCGCCGTCCTCGCAGACCGGCTCCACGACGCCCTCGTGCGGGACGGTGTCGAGGTGGGCGCACAGCAGCGCGCTGCGCTGCGGGTCGCGGCCGGGGATCCGCACCAGCAGGTTGCCCGCCTCGTCAGGCGCCTCGACATCGAGGCCCAGGCCGCCCAGCGTCGCCGAGACACGCTCGGAGATCTCGGCCTCCTCGCCCGAGACCGAGCGGATGCGGCAGAGGTCGGCGAACTCCTCGTTGAGCCGGCGGCGCTCTACCTCAGACGCTGGACGCATCGTTCCCGTGCGAGTGGGGGCGCTCCGGGGGGTGCTGGCCGGCGGCCGCACGCGAAGGGCGTGGCGGAGCCACGTCCGAGCGTCGTGGGTGGCGGATCAGCGCCGCACGGTGCGCCATCCACGCGTGCGGGAGCGGTGCGTCCGGCGTCCTAGACGCTAGACGCATCTGAAGTCGCCGCGCGCTCCGATGAGCCGCCGGCGGCCTGCGAGCGCTCCAGCGCCGCGCCCACGAAGTCCCGGAACAGCGGGGCGGGCCGCTCGGGCCGCGACTTGAACTCGGGGTGGTACTGGGAGGCGACGAAGAACGGGTGGTCCGGAAGCTCGATGACCTCGACCAGGCGCTCGTCGGGCGATGTGCCCGACGCGACCAGCCCGGCGGCCTCCAGCCTGGCCCGCAGCCGGATGTTGACCTCGTAGCGGTGGCGGTGGCGCTCGTAGATGACGCCCTCGTCGTCGTAGAGCGCGCGGGCCCGCGTGTGCGCATGGAGCTTGACGGGGTCGGCGCCCAGCCGCATCGTGCCGCCGAGGTCGGAGACCTCCTTCTGCTCGGGCAGGAGGTCGATGACCGGGAACGGCGTCTCGGGGTCGAACTCGGTGGAGTTCGCGCCGTCCATGCCGGCCACGTGCCGGGCGAACTCGCAGACGGCGATCTGCATGCCCAGGCAGATGCCCAGATAGGGGATCTGCCGCTCGCGCGCGACCTGGGCGGCGCGGATCTTGCCCTCGATCCCGCGGCCGCCGAAGCCGCCGGGGATGAGGATGCCGTCGGCGCCGGCCAGCCGCTCGTGGGCGGCAGCGCTGTCCTCGAGGGTCTCGGAGTCGACCCAGTCGATCTCGATGTTGGTGCCGTGCAGGAAGCCGGCATGGCCAAGCGCCTCGGCGACCGACTTGTAGGCGTCCTCCAGTGCGACGTACTTGCCCACCAGCGCGATCCGCACCGTCTCGTCGGCCTCGTCGGCGCGCTCGGTGATCTCGCGCCACTCGGCGAGGTCGGCCTCGGCGGGCTCCAGGCCGAAGTGCTCGCAGATGAAGTCGTCGACGCCCTCGTGCTCGTACCACAGGGGCACCTTGTAGATGTTGTCGACGTCCTTGGCCGAGATGACCGCCTCGAGCGGCAGCGAGCCGAACAGGGCGATCTTCTTGCGGATGTCGACGGCGAGCTCGCCCTCGGCGCGGCAGAGCAGCATGTCGGGCTGGATGCCGATGCGGCGCAGCTCGTTGACGGAGTGCTGGGTCGGCTTGGTCTTCAGCTCGCCGGCGTGGCCGATGTAGGGCACCAGCGTCAGGTGGACGTACATCACGTCGCGGCGGCCGTTGTCCACGGGGAACTGGCGGATCGCCTCGAGGAACGGCAGCGACTCGATGTCGCCGACCGTGCCGCCGATCTCGGTGATCACGACGTCGACCTCGGAGGTCTCGGCGATCAGCCGGATGCGCTGCTTGATCTCGTCGACGATGTGCGGGACGACCTGGACGGTCGCGCCGAGGTAGTCGCCGCGGCGTTCGCGGCGGATGACGGTGTTGTAGATGCCGCCGGCCGTGACGTTCGACGCCCGC
>JAWVFY010000046.1:0-4317 GCA_033855575.1 Solirubrobacteraceae bacterium | reverse complement strand
GGTCGCGCCGGGAGCCGGCGCATGTGCGAGAAGTTCAACCGTTGCATCACCGAGGGTGGGGACAGCGAAAATCCTCAAGGCTCGAGCCCTTGTGGGCAAGCGCAGAGGGGGGAGGTGGGGGTCCTGCGCGACATCAACGTCATGAGGCTTCCTCCGTGGCGAGGAGAGCCCCGCGAAGCGGGGCTCTCGACACGTCACATGCGCCGAAGAGGACTCGAACCTCCACGGGGTAATTTCCCCACAAGGCCCTCAACCGTGCGCGTCTACCAATTCCGCCACCGGCGCAGGGGCGGCGGTGAGTATAGGTGGGCCTCGCGGCGAGTCGCCTCGCTGTCGTTCCGTCCGATCGCCTGGTACCGTTACGAACACATGTTCGACCAACCGATTACCGCGACGATGGGAGGGCGGTCCACATGGATCTGACAAAGCGCCAGCAGGAGATCTTCGACTTCATCAAGCGCTACGGAGCCGAGCACGGCTACCCGCCGACCGTCCGCGACATCGGCAAGGCCGTGGGCCTTGCCTCCTCCTCGACGGTGCATGCGCACCTGGCGAACCTCGAGCGCCTCGGGATGCTGCGGCGCGACCCCACCAAGCCGCGCGCCATCGAGCTGCTCGACAAGGCGGTGGGGGCGGTCGCGGGCGGTGTGCGCAACGCGCTGGGCGGGGGCGGCCTGCCGCTCGTCGGCCAGGTCGCTGCGGGCCAGCCGATCCTGGCCGAGGAGAACATCGAGGAGTACATCGAGGTGCCCGAGGTGGCCGGTGGCTCCGACGGCGAGTACATCCTGCGCGTGCGCGGCGAGTCGATGATCGACGCCGGCATGCTCGAGGGCGACTTCGTGGTGGTCAAGCCGCAGGACACCGCGACCGACGGCGACATCGTCGTCGCGCTCGTGGGGGAGGAGGCGACCGTCAAGCGCTTCTTCCGCGAGGCCGACCACGTCCGCCTGCAGCCCGAGAACCAGACGATGGAGCCGATCCGGTCCAAGGACGTCAAGGTCCTGGGGCGCGTGGTCGGGCTCTTCAGGAGCGTCCGGTGAGCACCGCGGTGCTCGACCGGCCCGTCGTCGCACCGGCCGCACGCGGCGGCTCGATGCGCGGCGGCGATGGCGGACCGACCCTCGAGGGCGTGATCGTCAGGGCCTGGGAGGGCCTGGCGGCCCATCGAGGCGTCGGTTGCCCGGTCTGCGGCGGCCACATGTCCCCGCGCTACGGCGCGTCGGGCGCCGCTCCGGTGGGCGGCCGCTGCAAGGACTGCGGCACGACCCTCGGCTAGCGCACGGGTTCTCGGCAGAAACGGCCGAGAAGGGCCGGACGCGGCGGAGGTCCTGAAAACGCTCAGAGCCTGGAGCCGGTGCGACGGCGAGTTTTCAGGACCTCCGGCGTGTCCGGCCCCAACCAGCAACGACCGAAACCGCACCGCCATCCGCCTTAACGACGAAGGGCCCGCCAGAAGCGGGCCCTTCGCAAAGTCGCGGTCGTGCTCTAGACGAGGTTGACGTTGACGGCCTTGGGGCCCTTGTCGCCGGCCTCGGCCTCGTAGGTGACCTTGGCGCCCTCAGCGAGGGAGCGGTATCCGTCGGCGTTGATCGCGGTGTGGTGGACGAAGAGGTCCTTGCCGGGCTCGTCGGGCGTGATGAACCCAAAGCCCTTCTCGTCGCTGAACCACTTCACGGTTCCGGTGGCCATGATGGCTTCCTCCCGGTTGTTCATGTGCTGCGTACTCGGAGGAAGCTGGAGTTGCTGGCCTGCGGGCACTGGCACGTCTTCGCCGAGCTCGTTGCCCGGCCTGTACGAGTGCGGACGGTAGCAGCATTCGTGGCATCTGTGGCAACCGTTCGTGCACTGGTCTCGGAGCCGCTTCCGCGCTACCGTGGACACCGCAAGACATGCAGCCGCGGCGGGACAGACAGCCCGTCGAGGAAAGTCCGGACACCGTAGGGCGAGGGTGGTCGGGAAACCCGACCCGGGGAAACCCGCGGGACAGTGCCACAGAGACATACCGCCGATGGCGCGGCCTCAGCTGAGTCGCGCACAGGCAAGGGTGAAAAGGTGCGGTAAGAGCGCACCGGCGTCCTGGTGACAGGGCGCGTCCAGGCAAACCCCACCCGGTGCAAGACCAAGCAGGGCCGTTTGCAGGCTGCCCGCCGAGGCCCAGGTAGGTCGCTCAGATGGATGGTTGCACTCGACAGAATCCGGCTTACGCGCTTGCTACGGAAAGGCCCCGCACCTGCGGGGCCTTTCTATTGGTGGGCCATCGTGTGTCGCACCGTGTCTGCTAGACCGGTCAGACCACGAGACCGAGGAGAACGCGATGGCGACCAGGAACGGAAGCGCCGAGTGGCGCGGCGGGCTGAAGGACGGGTCGGGCACGGTGACCGTCGGCGACGGCGTCTTCGAGGGCGCCTACTCGTTCAGCTCGCGTTTCGAAGACGGCGAGGGGACGAATCCGGAGGAGCTCATCGCGGCGGCGCACGCGTCGTGCTTCGCGATGGCGCTCAGTGCGTCGCTCAGCGAGGGCGGCCACGTGCCGGAATCCGTGCGCACGACCGCTCGCGTGCACCTGCGCAACCTCGACGGCACGCCGACGATCGCCCGGATCGACCTCGAGGTCGAGGCGACCGTCCCGGGCATCGGCGAGGACGCCTTTCGCCAGACCGCCGAGGAGGCCAAGGCGGCCTGCCCGGTGTCGCGCGCGCTCGCGGGCGTGCCCGAGATCGAGCTGACCGCACGGCTGGCTTGATGGCGCTGAAGGCGTTCTAGCTCTGCAGCTCGCTCGGCACGACCTCGACGGTCTGCTCGCTGCCCTGGCGTAGGAAGTGGACCGTCACACGGCGGCCGATCGCCTCGTCGGTCATCAGGCGCTGCACGTCGTCGAGGCCGGCGATCGGGATCTCATCGAGGGCGACGATGAGATCCTCCGGGCGCAGGCCTGCGGCGGCTGCGGGGCTGCCTTCGACGACCTCGACGATCTCGACTCCCCGTCGGCGGCCGACGGCGGCGGCGATGCGCGGCGGTAGCGGTCGCGAGCCGCCCGCGATGCCTAGGTAGGCGCGCCGGACGCGGCCATCCCGCATCAGCGCGGAGACGATCCGGCGGGTGGCCGTGTTGATCGGGACCGCCAGGCCCAACCCAATGCCCGCTACCGCGGTGTTGACGCCGACCACGCGGCCCCGGCCGTCGACCAGAGCGCCCCCGGAGTTCCCAGGGTTCAGCGCCGCGTCGGTCTGGATCACGTTCTCGACGATCCTGACCGCCCGCCCGCCGCCAACCGGCAGCGAGCGGCCCAGCGCCGAGACGACACCCGCCGTCACCGAGCCGGCGAAGCCGTACGGATTGCCGATCGCGACGACCAGCTGGCCCACGCGCAGCTCCCCGGAGTCGCCGAGCTCCGCGGGCTGAAGGTCTCCGGCATGGGCCCGGATGACCGCCAAGTCCGAAAGCGGATCGCTGCCGACGATCTCCGCCTCGACCTCGCGCCCGTCGACCAGCGACGCCCGAGCGCCGTCAGCGCCCGCGACCACGTGAGCCGAGGTCAGGAGGAACCCGTCCGGGGTGATGACGACCGCGCTGCCGCCTCCGGACGAGCGCCGGCCGCCGCGGACGCGGCGCATGACGCGAAGGTTGGCCACCGACGGCGCGACGCGGCCGGCTACGTCGGTCACCACCCGCGAGTAGGCGTCAAGCGCCTCGGCATCGGAGGCGACCGGAGAGGGCTCGTCCGCCGGCTGCCCCTCGGAGGGTTCGGCGTCCACGAAAAGGACGTTGCTCATGCAACTAACTCTAGCGACGGATCACACTCGTCCCGGTCACAACATCGAGGTCGTCAACTATCACCACCGGAGTCCCTGATACGAATAAGACTCAGTCCCATGTATGGTGTACGGCGCCGTGTCGATCCCGCTCCAGAACGAGACTCTTGTGTTCCACCGTCTGTCCCGTAGGGCCGTCCTGCTCGTGGGGGCCGTCGCGTCGGTCGCCGTCGCGGGTTGCGGCGGCGGCTCCTCGGCGACGTCCTCCTCGAGCGGCCCCGGCGCCCTGCGCGTCGTGGCGGCCGAGAACTTCTGGGGAAGCATCGCCAAGCAGCTGGCGGGCCACCGGGCACAGGTCGACAGCATCATCGTCAAGCCGGGCGCCGACCCGCACGACTACCAGCCGACCGCCGCCGACGGCCGGGCGCTCGCCGGCGCGCGACTGGCGATCGTCAACGGCATCGGCTACGACACGTGGGCCAGCAAGCTGCTGGCGGCCGAGCCGGCCCCGGGCCGCCAGGTCATCACCGTCGGCGACCGGCTCGGCCTCCACGAGGGCGACAAC
>JAWVFY010000045.1:0-10898 GCA_033855575.1 Solirubrobacteraceae bacterium | reverse complement strand
GGCCAGTCCTCGCGCGGGTACATCACCACCCCGGCTGCGACCAGCTCCCGCTCCAGCCAGTCGATGAAACGGTTGTGCGAGGCCGTGCCCGTATAGCGCGGGCCGACGTCGACCATCCGCTGGAAATCCGCGCGCACCTGCGCCGGCGACGGCAGCGGCGTGACCTTGTGCTTCGCCGCCACGGCGGCGGTGAGCCCGGACGGCCCCGCCAGCCCTCCGGTCAGCGCCGCGACGCCCGTCCCGGCGCTGCGCAGCAGGAACGCGCGACGATCGAGGTCAGCGTCCATCGCCGACGATCAACCCCTCCCGCGCCGCGCGAGCGACGACCTCTGCCCGGCTGCGGGCATCCAGTGCGCGCATGAGCTTGCTGACGCGATCCTTGACCGTGCTCGGGCTGAGGTGCACCCGCTCGCCGATCTCGCGGTTCGAGCAGCCCTGGGCGAGCAGCTCGGCGATCGCCAGGTCCTGCTCGTCGAGCCCGAGCTTGGCGGCCGACGCCCGGATCAGCGAGTCCTCCACGCTGCGCAGCGTCTGCTCGGTCCCGCCCGGATCGGACGGCCAGGCGAGGGCGAGATCGGCGATCCGCCGGTAGAGGTCCATTGCCACCCGCGTCTGGCCCTCGATCAGCGCGATGCGCTCGGACTTCTCGGCCACCTGGGCCTGCAGGGCCTTCAGCGCGCTGATGTCCCGCGCCACGCCCTGGCGGCCGACCAGCTCACCGTCGTCGCCGTGGAGGTTGCCGGCCCGCACCTCGACGTCGACCAGCTGCCCGTCGCTACGCACGACCTGGACCTCGAAGAACGGCGTCGACTCCGTCATCCCCAGGCCGCGGGCGAAGTGGTCGCTGGCGACGGCCGCCGACCGCGGCGTCAGCACCGAGGTGAAGTGCCGCCCCAGCAGCTCGTCGGCGGAGGAGAAGCCCATCAGCGCCAGCCCGGCGGAGTTGAGGTAGGTGAAGTTCCCCTCGAGGTCCAGCGTGTAGATCATGTCGCCGATCCGCTCGACGATCTCGCGATAGTCCGGCTCGCGGGCGTCCACGCGACCACCGTAACCCACGCCCTGCCGCGGTGCTCCGGCTAGGCCGGCAGCGTTCGCGGCAGGCCGAAGTAGGGCAGCACCCCGTTGTCGCCAAAGCGCGTGATCGCGCTGATCGCCTCGCCCTCGACGGTGAGCACGAACACGCCGCCGGCGTGCGCCACGCCGCAGTGGCCGTCGCGCAGGTAGTAGCCGAACGCCGGCTGCCCGTTGGCTCGGGTCGGCACCAGCAGGATGCCCTGCCCGTTCTGCCAGATCCCTCGCGAGCGCAGGAACTCGGCGATCGCCGCCCGGCCCTGGTACTCGTGTGGCTCGGGGGGCATCCGGATCCAGGCGTCGTCGGTGAGCAGTGCGACCACGGCGTCGATGTCGCCGCGCTCGAAGGCATCGCCGAACCGTGAGACCAGCGCGCGCTCGGCCGGCGAATCGGGCAGGGTGCCGCCCCGCGGGCGGCCGGGTGCGGCCTCGACCGCGGCCCGCGCCCGTTGCAGTGCGCTGTTGACCGACGCCTCGGTGCTGTTGAGCATCTCGGCCACCTCGGCCGACCGGTAGCCGAGCACGTCGCGCAGCACCAGGACGGCGCGCTGGTGGGGTGCCATGCGCTGGAGGCCCGAGACGAAGGCGAGCCCCACCGCCTCCTTGGTCTCGTAACGGGCGTCGGGCCCGTCGGCACGGTCGGGGAGGCCGTCGAGCAGCGCGTCGGGATAGGGCTGGAGCCAGATCGGCTCGCCCCAGCGGGTGGGGTCCGGCGCGTCGGCCGGGCCGCTAGATCCGAGCACGTCCCTGGGGCGACGGCCGCTGTCGCGCAGCGCGTTGAGGCAGCGGTTGGTGGCGATCCGGTAGAGCCACGAGCGCAGCGACGCCCGGCCTTCGAAGTCGGCCAGCCCGCGCCACGCGGCCAGCAGCGTCTCCTGGACCATGTCCTCGGCGTCCTGCACCGAGCCCAGGATCCGGTAGCAGTGGACCTGCAGCTCGCGCCGGTGCGGGTCCGTCAGCGCCCGGAAGGCCTCCTCGTCCCCCGCACGCGCACGCTCGAGCGTTGCGTCGATCATCGGCTGATGCTCCCAAGGCTCGTGGCCTCCTCGTCCATGGGGAAAGTAGGGACACCAGCAGCCCCCGAAACTCATCGCTCAATCCGCGAGGCCTGCCGGTGTCAGTACGGGCATGACCTCAAAGCAGAGATGGATCCTCGCCCTGGCGGCCCTGGCCGCCTTCATGACCTCGCTCGACACCCTCGTCGTGACCACCGCGCTGAGCACGATCCGGCGCGATCTCGGTGCGTCGGTGCAGCAGCTCGAGTGGACGGTCAACGCCTACAACCTGAGCTTCGCGGTGCTGCTGATGACGGCCGCCGCCCTCGGCGACCGCTTCGGCCGCCGCAGGCTGTTCGCGGCGGGCATCGGCCTGTTCGTCCTCGCCTCGGCAGCGTGCGCGCTCGCGCCGTCGGTGGGCGCGCTGATCGCCGCGCGCGCCGTGCAGGGCGCGGGCGCGGCCATGGTGACCACCCTGGCGCTGGCGCTGGTGGGCAGCGCCTTCGCGCCGGAGCGCCGGGGATCGGCGCTCGGGGTGTTCTTCGCCGTCAACGGCCTGGCCGTGGCCGGTGGCCCGCTGGTCGGTGGCGCAGTCACCCAGGGGATCGCCTGGCAGTGGATCTTCTGGCTCAACGTGCCGATCGGGCTCGCGCTGATCCCGTTGGTCCTGGCCCGCGTCCCGGAGAGTCGCGGCCCGGACTCTGCAGTCGACGTGCCCGGCCTGGCGCTGGTGAGCGGCGGCATGCTCGGGGTGGTGTGGGCGCTCGTGCGCGGGAACGCCGCGGGCTGGGGCAGCGCCGAGGTGCTGGCCACGATCCTCGGGGGCATGGGCCTGCTGGTCGCCTTCGTCGCCTGGGAGCTGCGCGCGAAGGCGCCGATGCTGCCGATGCGGTTCTTCCGCTCGCGGGCGTTCTCGGCGGGCAACGCGGCGATCTTCTGCGCGGTCGGATCGCTGTTCTGCGCGGTGTTCTTCATGTCTCAGTTCCTGCAGGTCGGGCTGGGCTACGGGCCGCTCGGTGCGGGCCTGCGCGTGCTGCCCTGGACGGCAACCCTGTTCTTCGTGGCGCCCGTGGCCGGCAAGCTGGTCGACCGCTTCGGCGAGCGCCCCTTCCTCGTGGTCGGGCCGCTGCTGCAGGCAGCCGGGCTGTTGTGGATCGCCCTGATCGCCGACGCGAGCATGGACTACGCGCAGCTGATCGCACCGCTGATGGTCGCGGGCGTGGGGATCTCGATGTCCTTCCCGGCCGCGCAGAACTCCGTCGTCAGTGCGGTGCCGCCGGAGGCGATCGGCAAGGCCGCGGGCACCAACAGCACGATGCGCGAGCTGGGCGGGGTACTGGGCATCGCGCTCGGCGTGGCGGCGTTCGCCGGGGCCGGGGGCTATGGGTCACCCGCCCAGTTCAGCGACGGCTTCGTGGCGGCGATCGGCGTGGCGGCCGGCCTGTCCCTGCTCGCGGCGCTCGCCGGGGCGGCGCTGCCGGGGCGGGTCCCGATCGGCGCGCTGACGCCGGTGCCGGAAGGCGGTGTGTGAGGACCGATGCCCACGCCCTTCACGCACGTCAAGCTCACCGACGTCAGGGACTCCGGCCCCGACCTCGGCCTGCCCGAGGACATCGAGGTCCGCTTTGCCAAGGACGACATCGACGGTGAGCGGACGGGGCTCTCCCACCACCGTCTCAAGCCCCACAGCCGCCAGCCGTTCGGCCATCGTCACGAGCAGGCCGAGGAGGTCTACGTGGTGATCGCGGGCTCCGGATCGATGAAGCTCGACGACGAGATCGTCGCGATCGAGGCCCGCGATGCGATCCGCGTCGCCCCAACCGTCATCCGCGCCTTCGAGGCCGGCTCGGACGGCCTCGAGCTCGTCGCGATCGGCACCCGCCACGACGGGGACGGCGAGCTCATCCCCGGGTGGTGGACGTAGCCGCGATGCGGGCGATCGTGGTCAGCGACTGGTAGTAGATATCGCGATCGAAGCCGGGCGCCGGGAACAGGTAGGCCTGCGAGGGAGACGGCACCGCGACCCGCGCCTTGTCGGCGCCGCTGTCGAGGTCGAGGACGACGAGCTCGTCGTGGCCCGTGCGCAGGGAGGCGCGGCGGGCGAGCGCCGAGAGCGACAGCCACGGCAGGACCGCTCGGAGGCCGCGGCGGACCAGCGGGCGGCGCAACATCGCCAGGTCGTGGAAGTCCTGCGCGATCAGCTCGCGCGTATCGGGGTGGAGGATCAGATGGCCGGCGTGGGCGAAGCCGTCGCGGCGCCAGAGGGGTTCGAGGTCATCGCCCTGCACGCGCCAGGCGCGCAGCGTCGCGTTGCCGGCGTCGTAGGCCACAATGATCCGGCGGGCCGGGTCCCACGCGGGCGGGTTGGACTCCGTGCCGTAGGGCAGGCCGCTGATCTCGGTGCTGCGGGCGTCCCCCCTCCCGTCGCGGCGGGCCCACCAGAGCTGCACCGGCCCGTGGTCGGCGCCGGAGCCCACCATCGTCCGATCGACGGCGTTGCGGCCGTTGTCCATCCAGAAGACGTGCTCGTCGGTGATGACCGGGTCCCAGCCATAGCCGCGACCCGCGGCGGGCCCGTACCGCGGGCGCCAGCCCTCGTCGAGCTCGAGCCGCCCCGCGGCGGCGTCGAAGCGCAGCCGGAAGACACTCGTGGTGCCCACCGCGATCACCGTCTCGCCGTCGGACGACAGCCGCGCGATGCTCGGCTCGGGGAGTCTCAGCGCCGGGGCCAGCGGCTCGAGCGTGCCGGGGTCCAGGATCGAGACCGTGGAGGGCTCACGCCCGAACGGGGCGTCGCAGTCCTTGGTGACCAGCTCGCCGCCGTCGAGCACGACGAAGGAGTTGTACGGCCGCGGCATGGGCAGCTCCCGCGCGGCGACGACCTCGAGCTCGGGGGTCAGCCGGTGCGCCCAGCGCCCGAACACGACATGGAGGTCGCCGTTGGCGTGCGCGGCCAGGCCGCCCGGCCAGAACGGGCCGCCAGGCAGGCGCGGCGTCGTCGCGGTGACCGCCAGCGTGCGGGGGTCCAGGCGCTGCACCCACGCCGCGACCCGCGAGCGCTGCGGGCCGCGCAGCGGCCGGGCGTGCCGCAGGGCGAACAGCTCGCCCGGCTCTCGCCGCACGAGGGCGCTGGTCGCGAAGGCGTCGCGCACCGCGACGACCCGCAGCCGCTCGCCCGGTCCGAGACCGAGCCCGGCCTGCCCCTGCGGGACGCCCCAGCGGCGCGGGCCTCCGTCCTCGGCGGTCCAGGGCTGCGGCCAGTAGCCGCCGGTCACGCGCGCGACTCGGCGGGCAGCGACGCCGCGAGGTCCCCGATCCGGTCCTGCCCCCAGAACAGCTCGCCCCCGGAGACGAGCACGGGCACGCCCCAGTGCCCGAGCCGCGCCAGCGCGGCGGTGTTGTCGTCGACGCGCGAGCGCAGCGCCGGATCGGTCAGGGCGTCGGCGCACTCGCCCCACGCCAGGCCCGCGGCCTCGCAGACGCGGCGCAGCGCAGCGTCGCGCGACACGTCGACCGCCTCGGCCCAGATCGCCCGGCTCGCGGCGAGCACGAAGGCCCGCTCGCCGCCAACGTCGACGGCGTGCTCGGCGATCAGGAGGCAGCGCAGCGCACCATCGCCGATCGGGTCGTGGACGGGGCCGAACGGCATGCCGAGCCGCAGCGCCTCGCGCTTGACGTCGCGCAACGTGTGCAACTGCTTGGCGCGCGGGACCGACTGCCCGCGCATCGCCATCGGGATCACGCCGCGGAAGCGCACCCGCACCGAGTGCTCGTCGGCCAGCGCGAACGCGCGCGGCGCCGCGAGGTACGAGTACGGGCTGCGAAACGAGAAGAAGAACTCGACGGAGGTCATGCGGACCAGCCGAGGTCGTCCAGGCGGCGCGCGATCTGCACGGGCCGGTCGTGGGCGAAGAACCACTGGCCGTGTACAACCGCGGCGGGCGTGTCGTAGGGCCCGCGGCGGCGCATGCGCCGTTCGGCCCGCGCCACCGCCGCCGGGTCGGCGTGCGGCTCGCCGCCGACGTGCCTGCGCCAGAGCTCCGCGTACGGCTCGGGGTCCACGTCGCCCGCAGACGCGAACCACAGGCGCTCGAGCGCGGCGGCGCAGAACGTCGTCACGGCGCGGCTCGGCCGCGCGCCGGCGACCCACGCCGCCAGGAACGCGGTCTCGGCGGGATCCAGCGGCTGGTCGCGGGATAGCGAGCGCGCCTGGCGCCGGCCCAGCCGTCGCGCGTCGGTGATGGCGTAGCGGCGCTTGTCGTCGACCGCGGGGTCGTCGGGGATGCCGCGCCGCACGACCGGCAGCGCGACCAGGTCGACCGGGCGCCCGCCCAGCCGCCCCACCAGGTCGAGCACCGCAGCGGCGCTGGCGGCATCGTCGAAGGCGAAGTAGAGCTCCACGCGACCGCGCCGGCCAGTCGATCTGCGAGAGCGCGATGACCGTCGACGGCAGCACGCGGCGGCGCAGCAGCTCAGGCATTGCCGTCTCCGACGTCGCTGAACCGGACGATGCCGCCGAACGTCCCGGCGAACGCATCGCCGTTGGGCGCCAGCACCACGGCACCGCCGCTGCTGTTGAAGCCCAGCCCTTCTCCGGCCAGTGCCCGGAAGCGCAGGCGGCCCGTGCGCCAGTCCAGCGCGGCGAGATCCCAGCGGTCGGGGAAGCCGGCCGGCTTGTCCAGTGTGTAGAGCAGGCCGGTGCGCCGGGAGACCACCGGCTGGGCGGAGGGCGAGATCTCCTTGCTGCGCCAGCGCGTGCGGCAGCCGCGCCGGCCGACGACGACCTGCGAGATCCCGCCGGTCGTGGTCTTGCCTCCCTCGGTGCTCAACTGGTTGTCGTAGCCGTAGGAGTTGCTGACGACGATCGCGTGGCCGGCGACCACCAGCTGGGCCTCGACGCTGCCGTGTCCCGGGGTGAACAGCGGCACCGCGCAGGCCAGCCGCCGCGCCGCGTGACCTCCGGTCCGCATGACGAGCAGCCGGGGCGGGTCGTTGCCGTCAGTCACGGCGACGTAGCCGCCGGGGACGATCGCCGGCGGCGTGCCGGGGCCGTCGTGCAGGCGCCCGCCGTGGGCGGGGGCGGGGCCGCCGGGGATCCGCTCGCGCCAGACGATCCGGGGCTTGCCGCTGGCGTCGGCCCGCAGCCGGTAGAGGGCCTGACCGGTGACGACGTAGGTGCCCGACGGATCGGTCGCGAGATCCTCGGCGACCGGCTCGCCGAGCGCGAGCGTCTGGGGCTTGGAGCCGTCGCGCGGCACCGTCATGACCGTCCCGTGGTCGCCGACGAGCCACTCGCGACCGTCGAAGCCGGCGTCGATCGCGAATGGCCGCTCGCCGCTGGCCAGCAGCCCGGCGAGACTCAGAGAGCGCTTCTGGACGAGGCTGTCGCCCTCCACGGCAACCGTCACCAGCGTGGCATCGTTGGTCGGCACGAGCAGCGTCCCGTCGGCCAACTCGACGAAGTGGGTCCCGCCCGCGAGGTCGCCCGTGTCGCTGCTGCGGCGCGGCGGCAGCGTCATCGTGGCGAGGGTGTCGAGAGTCGCCGGGTCGATCAGCCGCAGCGCAGGGCCGACAGGGCCACTGCACAGCGCGAGCAGCCGCGCCTTGGCATCGAAGGCCAGCGAGGCGCACGAGCCGGCCTCGGTGGCGCTCGCTCGGTCGGTGAGGTACCCGAGTGGGCCGGAGAACGGCGAGGCACCGCCGTTGCCGGCGGCGAGCCCGCTGCCGCTCACGCCGTCGCCGGCCATCGCGGAGTTGTGCTGGGGGTACGGGCCCGCCAGCGGCCGCGCCGTGACCGGCGCACCCTCGTAGCGCGGCAGCGGCCCGTCGAGCGGGCCGGGGATGGGAACCGCCGGCTGGCCGGCGAGCGCCGGGGCGGCGAGCGCCAGAGCCAGCACGAGGACGGGGCCGAGGCGGCGCATCATGCGGTCAGCTGGCAGAAGTAGCGGGCAGTGTCGAGCGCCTTCTGCGGGTCGCTCGGGCTGCCGCCTATCGAGGTGGGCAGGGCGCCCTCGTAGAGGAACTGGGCCGGCGCCGGCTGCTTGGCGGGGACGGTGAAGTACGCGCCGGGCTGCGCACCCACCCACGGGTTCGGCGGCCCGGTCTTGGCCACGTTGGTGCTCGGCGGCTCGGGCGTTGCCGTGATCGGCGCGCGCGGGCCGTAAGCGGGCAATGTCACCGGCCCGAACTTCGCGAGCTCGCGCTCGTAGAGCCAGGCCAGCATGTCGCCGCGCAGTGCCGCGTAGCCCGGGTCGTTGGCGAGGTTGCGGATCTCGTACGGGTCGTTCCACGTGTCGTAGAGCTCGTACTCCTGCGTGTCGCGCAGCTCCTTGCCGGCGAAGTGCTGGTCGGCGACGGCGACGTAGCGAGCGAACTTGTAGCGCCCGTCGAAGATCGCGCGGATGTGGCTGTTGGTCGGGACCGCGGTGCCGGTGTTGTAGACGGGGTACTCGTCGATCCGATAGAGGATCGAGTCGCGCGGGCCGGGGGCGTCGGGATGCTCGAGGGCGCCCGCCAGGCTGACGCCGCGCAACCAAGGCCAGCGCGCGATCGGGTCGCCCGCACCCGCGATGTCGAGCAGGGTCGGCACGAGGTCGACGGCCTCGCCCAGCGCCTGTGAGCGCCTGCCCTTCGGGAAGCGCTTGGGGTAGACGACGGTGAACGGGACGCGGTTCTGCTCGTCGTACATCGTCGTGCCCTTGTTCTGCAGCCGGTGCGCCGAGCCCAGCTCGCCATGGTCGGACATGCGCACGACCACCGTGTCGTCGAGCACGCCCGCGTCGATCACCGTCTTCAGCGCCGCGCCGAGCATCTCGTCGGTGTTGACGATCAGGTCGTAGTAGGTGTTGAGCTGGCCGCGCCAGTAGGCGGGCTCGTCGAACTCGGCGTCGGGCGTTCCGGCGACGATCGCCGCGGCGTTGCGGAAGCGCTGCTGGCTGGAGGGCTTGTCCCCGAGCGTCGGCTCGGCGTAGAACGACCGTTCGGGCTCGGCGTGGTAGTCGGGGCGCTGGAAGTCGGCCCGGAAGCCCCGCGGGTAGTACTGGATGTCGTGCGGGTTGAGCAGGCTCAGCACGCACAGCCACGGCTGCTCGTCCTTGGCGTGAGCGCGCAGCCAGTCGACCGCCTGGCCGGTCCAGACCGGGTCGTTGGTGTAGCCGTCGTTGTAGGCGCCGACGTCTGACGGCGGCGAGATGTCGGAGTAGTCGAACCCGTACCCGCGCAGGGGGTTGGCCTGGACCGTGTTCAGCGCCGCCTCCAGGTTGGTGGGCGGGTCGCCGGGGAACGAGAGGTGCCACTTGCCGTAGAACGCGGTCTGGTAGCCGATCTCCTTGAACAGGTCGCCGATCGTGGGGATCGACGGGTCCATCGTGAACTGCGTGCCCAGGACGAACGTCCCGTAGATCCCCTGCTGCGGCGCGTACATGCCCGTCCAGAAGCAGGCCCGCGAGGGCGAGCAGGCCATCGACGATGCGTGGAAGCGGTCGATGCGCGTCCCGTTGCGGTCGATCCAACAGCGCACCGGCATCGGCAGGTCGTCGGGCAGCCGGTCCTGGTGGCGTTCCTGGTCGGTCATCAGGATCAGCACGTTCGGGCGCTTCGCCACGCCCGCCGCGCGGGCGAGCGGGCGCGGGAACCCGGCGAGCGCAGCTGCCGCGCCGGCGCCCGCCGCGCCGGTCAGCAGGGTGCGTCGGTCCAGCGCGGTCACGCCCGGCCCTCGTCGATCGCGCCGGTCAGCGCGCTCACCGTCCAGAAGCGGCGGCCCGCCACGGCCAACCCCCGCGGCGCGGGGCCGACTGGGTGGCGGGGACCGCCGAGGCGCAGCACCGCCGCCTCGCCGCCCAGCGCGACGAGGCGCCGGCCGCTGCGGGCCCAGGCGACCGCGCTGGGCAGGCGGCCCGCCCTGTGCCGGTACACGCGGCCGCTGGCGAGCTCAAGCTCGGTCACGCGCGAGGCCTCGCGGCCGCCGTGGGAGATCAGCATCCGCTGGCCGTCGGGCGAGAGCGCGAGGCGGTCGGGCAGCGCCGGCGTGCGCAACTCCCGGCGGATCCGGCCGCTCACCAGGTCGACGAGCGCCACACGGTCGTCGGCGTCGAGACTGATCCACGCCGCGCGGCCGTCGTGGGTGGGCACGACGGCGCGCGGCACGCGGCCGGGCTCGGCCCGCACGACCGTGCCGTAGCGCCCGGTCTCGAGGACGTGCAGCGTGCCCTCCTGCTCCCCGCCGGCGACCAGCAGGCGACGGCCGTCCGGCGTGAAGGCGACGTCGCCGGGCGCCGGGCCGAGCGCGCGGCGGCGCAGCACCTTCCCGGTGGCGGCGTCGAGCAGCGTCAGCCCCGGGCCGTCCCAGAACGCGGTGGTGACGGCGGCGACGGTGCCGTCGGGCGACAGGGCGACGCCGAGCGGCTGGCCGCCGAGCTCCACCAGCCGCGTGCGCCCGCGGGTGACGATGCCCACCGTGCGCCGCTCGTCGTGGGCGACGATCAGGCGCCGGCCGTCGGCGCTCACCGCGATCGCCCGCCCGCGGCGGACCACCGGGCGCTCGGCGTGGGGCATGGTCGTGGGAGGCGTCGCGCCCCGAGCGAGTGCCGGCGCGACGGTCCCCGCCAGCGTCCCCGCCAGGAAGCCCCGGCGGGTGGCCGCGCTCATCCCTTCGACGTCCTCGGCGTCGACGGCACCAGCTCGCAGAGCATCGCCGCACGAGTGGCGGCGCGGGCCTCGGCCAGCTCGCGCGACCTGTCCTGTGTCTTGGGCG
This sequence comes from Solirubrobacteraceae bacterium, assembly GCA_033855575.1. Classification (GTDB taxonomy): domain Bacteria; phylum Actinomycetota; class Thermoleophilia; order Solirubrobacterales; family Solirubrobacteraceae; genus BP-464. The sequence continues at coordinate 80 of JAWVFY010000045.1, read as the reverse complement.
CGCGGCCGCTGTCGCCCTCGTAGACGCGGCGGGTGAGCTGCGGGTCGCCGATCGGCAGCTGCACGTAGGCGCCGGGCGCG
>JAWVFY010000044.1:0-4490 GCA_033855575.1 Solirubrobacteraceae bacterium | reverse complement strand
TCTCCTTGAATCGGTGCTGAGGCCTTGGGGTAGGTCAGCAACGTCCCGCCGAACGTGGAGTTGACCGACCCGCTATCCGCCATCACTAGCCGGCGGGAATGCGCCTCTTCCGGATGGGCCGTGATGCCCAATAGTCACAACGCAGACCCGAAGGACGCATCACACGCGCAAGTGATGTTTTTTCTCGAGGGCGCCAGCGCCGCTACGTCAGCGTGTCCAAGTGCCGGTAGGGACCTCGGTAACGTCTTCGCCGTTGCGCGCCGTCGCAAGCCTTGTGAGGTCGACTCGGGAGTGGACCTGGAGCTTTGCGAACACGTGGCGCAGATGTGTGTTCACCGTGTGCGGCGATACGAAGAGCCGTTCGGCGATGTCGCGATTGGTAAGGCCGTTGGCTACGAGCTCGGCGACCGCAAGCTCCGACGTCGTCATCGCCGCCCAGCCTGTGCCTGGCTTCTCAGCTGTTGCCACTCGTCGGCGAATCCCGAGCGCTCGCAGGCTGCTTCGGAGTCTCGCTGCATCCTGAGTCGCCCCGGCCCGCGCAAACAGGACCAGAGCCTGGGTGAGAGCATCGATCGCCGAGTCTGCGGTCCCCTGCCGCTGGTGCGCCAGGCCAAGGTCCTCCCACGCCGCCGCAATCGCAAGCGATCGGGGGCTTCGCTCGAACAGACTCACAGCCGCCGAGAGCTCGTCGATGTCGCCGTCGAGTAGGCCTCTGGCGTGGGCCGCAATGGCGGCCAGCGACGGAACGCCAGGGCACAGCTCCGCACGCCGGTTTGCGTCTGCGACGGCGCTCTCGGCAAGCTCGCGGTCGCCGACGGCGAGGGCGATTCGCACCATCTGGGGTTCGTCGGCCATATCCAGCCAGATCCTGGAGAGCACGTGCGTGCGTTCTCGCCCGCCCATCGCACAGAGCCACTGGTGAGCCCGCTGCGGATCGCCGTCGGCTGCTGCCTGCAAACTCAGCAACCAGGCGGCGTGCCGACGAACGCCCGGAGTGGTCTCGTTGAGCATCGCCTGAGCGATCTCGCTGGTCTGGCGAACCTGCCGGCCATCACCGGTGTGGAGCGCCAGTCGCCCGAGCGCGACAACCCCCGAGGCGTCCATGATGGTGACGACCGGGGGTCCATGAGGATCGAAGCGACCGTCCAGCACCCCGGAGAGGTCCTCGAGCCGACCGAGCTGCAGAAGCAGCTGTCCTCGCGTGATCTCGGCGACGTGCAAGAACCAGGAGAATCCACGCTTGAGCGACTCGGCGATTATGCCGTCGATCGCCTGGAGCGCATCTTCGTCGCGATCGAGCGCGAGGAGCGCCTTTGATCGCCACAACCGGGTCAGGAGCTCATCGAGTCCGTGTGCTTCCGCGAGCCCGTCGCGGAGAATCGTCTCGAACAGCTCGAGCGCGCGCGTGAAGTCGCCGCCGACGTATTGAAGAGCTCCCTCGCTCAGTGCGAGCGGGAACGTGGCAACTCGGTCAAGGCGCCCGCCGGCGTCTGCTGCCTCGGATAATGCGGCCTGCGCCTCCTCTGTCCGCCCAGCCGCCACGAGGTTGTAGGCCAGCTTCGCCATGTGCGCAAGGCGCAGCTGCTCAGGTAGACCCTGCAGCTTCAAGGCCTCCCGGCTGGCGTGCACCCTCACGTCGGGGGAGACCAACCACATACCGGCGATGCCGAGACGCACCTCCGCCTCCTGCGCCGCCGGAAGTACCTGCCGCATCGCGTTGTCCGCGAAGGCCTTCGCCTCCTCGATCCGTCCCGCCGCGTGCAGCGACATTGCGGCTTGCACGACGAGCGGGCCGCGCAGCGGATGCCTTTCGGGGGCCAGCTCCAGAGCCCGCCGGCTGAGGTCTGCGCTCGCTCCCGGATCGGTCGTCGCGAGCGCCTCCGCGGCCGTTAGGAGTGTAGCGATCGCGACCTCGTCCCCCGGCGCGGCGCTGGCCGCAAGCTGAATCGCGACGTCCACGGGCAATGCCCCCCTGGCAAGCATCACGTCTGCGGCCTGCCGATCGAGAGCGCGGCGGGCTGAGGGCGCACACGCACCCCGCACCGCTTCGCGGACGAGATCGTGGCGAAAGGAGAGCTCGTCTCCGTGCTCCCGCACGATGCCCGCCTCGATCAGCTGCTCGACCGAGCCCAGGAGCGAAGCGGGGGTCAGGGCGAGCATCTCCGCCAGCTCGGAGACCGAAAACGTTCGCCCCAGCGATCCGGCCACTGTGGCGACCTGACGCGCCGGTTCGGACATTCGGGCCAGGCGCTCGCGCATGCTCGCGCTGACTCGGTCAGGAAGCCTGTAGTCGGTCAACGTCGCCCGGCCGGCATCCACCCGGACGAGGTTCTCCTCTCGCAGACCCTGGAGCAGCTCCACGAGCAGGAACGGGTTCCCGCCAGCCTCGCGGGCGATACCCAGCAGCGTCTCGTCGGGCTCAGCCTGCATAACCTCGGCCGCCAGCTGCGCCACGGCGAGCTGGTTAAGCGGCTCGAGCACGAGCCTTTCTGAACCTTCGTCGACGAGGTACTCGACCGTGCTCCGAACCTGCCCCGAGCCCTGATCCGGACGCATCGCCAGCAGCCATCCGACTGGAAGTGAAGCCAGACGTGCTGGCAGCGCACGCAACGCGGCGACGGTGCCACTGTCGACCCACTGCAGGTCATCCAGGACGATCATTAGTGGGCGGCCCATCGCGGCGCGCTCCAGCAGGGACTGGAGATCCTGCAGCTGCCAGTACCGCTGCTCCGGTCCGGCGCGGAGGCTGTTCAGCCCGGCGCGTTCCAGCAACGGTTCCGGTCCGTCGAACAGCGCCCTGAGCAGAGGCGCAAGCTCGGCCACCGATTCCGAAGGCTCAGCATCGCCAATCCCGACCGAGACGGACAGTCGGCGCGCCATCCGCACGGCCTCACCGATCAGACGGCTCTTCCCCATACCAGCGTCGCCCTCAACCAGCAAAACCGCACCCGAACCTGAGCGCACACGAGCGAGCAGCTCCCCGAACACGGCCAACTCGGCGTCCCGGCCACGGATCGTCGGGCTAAGCACTGATCCTCGCACCATGAGTGCGTCCAATGGTAGCCCCCACGAGACCTCGCCCCTGCCGAGGCGTCGGGCAAACACGTATCTCCGGCTGGCCGACGAGGTCGTCGCACACCACGTCTCTGGTCTCGACTCCGCCAGCTAGTTGTCGCTCTCCGAAGAAGACATCGCGCGTGCGTGCGATGTGCCGGCTCGTCACGCCGCGGAACTCTTCGAGAGACGAAGTTGGCACCGTCGAGGGGCGAGTTCGCCGAAGGGAGCGCTGTGATCAGCTTTGAGCACGTGACGAAGCGCTTCCCGGGCGGCACGGTCGCGGTCGATGATCTCAGCCTGGAGGTCCCAGACGGAAAGATCATGATCCTGGTTGGGCCTAGCGGCTGCGGCAAGACGACCACCCTGCGCATGGTCAACCGGCTCGTCGAGCCGACCGAGGGCAGGATCCTGCTGGACGGGCGCGACGTTCTGCAGGCCCGCCCGGCGGCGTTGCGGCGAGGCATCGGCTACGTGATCCAGCAGACCGGGCTGTTCCCGCACCGGACTGTCGAGGACAACATCGCCACGGTCCTGCTGCTCACCGGCTGGCGTCGGGCAATCGCCCGCGCGCGGGCTCGGGAGCTGATGGAACTGGTCGGTCTGGACGCGGCTCTGGCGCGCCGCTACCCGCAGCAGCTCTCCGGTGGGCAGCAGCAGCGGGTTGGCGTGGCCCGGGCGCTCGCCGCCGACCCGCCGGTGCTGCTGATGGACGAGCCGTTCAGCGCGGTCGACCCGATCGTCAGGTCCTCGCTGCAAGACGAGCTCATCAGGCTGCAGGCCGAGCTGCGCAAGACCATCGTGTTGGTCACCCACGACGTCGAGGAGGCGATCAAGGTCGGGGATCTGGTGGCGGTGTACCGCCCGGACGGGCACCTCGCCCAGGTAGACACGCCGGAGCGGCTTCTGGCCTTCCCCGTGGACGCCTATGTGGAGGGATTCATCGGATTCGACCGCGGGATCCGACGACTCTCCTTCTTTCCCGCCGATGCTCTGGATCTGGGCCTGGAGGCGGTGCTTGGGGAGGATGCCACCGTCGCCGAGGCGCTGCAGGTCGCCAGCAGCGTCAGCCAACCGTGGGTTCTGGTCATTGACTCAGAACGTAAGCCCCGCGGCTGGGCTGCCACCGCCGGGCTCGAGCTGCTTGCACGCGACCGGACGCTGTCCGGCGTCCCGCTGACCGGGTACGGCCACACCTTCCGGCCTACCGTCGACTCGCTGCGAGCCGCGCTCGACGCGACCGTGCTGTCGCGAACCGGCCGGGCGATCGGCGTAGACGAACAAGGCCGGGTACTCGGCGTCACGTCCCTCGACCGACTGGGCACCGCCATCCACGCCGCCGATGAGGCGGCCACGAAGGAGGCGGCCGCCGGCTGCCCAGCGCCCGGGGGGACGGCGGCGTAATGGTCTGGTCCTGGATACCGGGCAACCTCGGG
>JAWVFY010000043.1:0-3892 GCA_033855575.1 Solirubrobacteraceae bacterium | reverse complement strand
AGGAGGTCTGCGGGGCGCAATCAGAGGCGCTGGCCACGAGCAAGCCGGCGCTCGCAGAGGCGGGGATGGCGAACGCGGCGGCGGCGGCGAGCGCGAGGGCGGGGGCGATGCGACGGCGGTGAGACATTTGCGAACCGTGCTCCTTAGGTGGGTGACGCCTCCGCGGCCATCATCGACTGACTAACCAGAAGTGGGGATAGAACATCGGTCCATTTCAACGCTCCAACAGTCAGACTGTCCGCCGTGGCCAGTGCCGCCCCCGCCGATCTCACGGAACTGGAGCTGCACGGGCGTTCACGCGAGGCCGTTCCGATGGTCCGTCGCGAGATCCTCATCGAGGCGGCGGCAGGCGCAGCGTTCGTGCTGGCCGCTGTCGCCCTCGCCCTCCTGGGCGAGCACGGCCGCCCGTTTCGCTGGGACGTCACGGTCGCGCTGGTCATCGCCTTCGCGGTCGCGGTGCGCGCGCAGTTCGACATCGGGGCGGGTTACGTCCCGCCCACCCAGCTCGCGTTCGTCCCCGCGCTCTTCCTGGCGCCGCCGCGCCTGGCGCCGCTGATCGCCCTGGCCGGCTGGGGCCTGGGACGCCTGCCCGACCTCGTTCGCGGCCGGATGCACGTCTCCCGGCTCCTGATCGTCTCGAGCAACTGCTGGTTCGCGCTGGGCCCGGCCATCGTGCTGACCGCGTACGGCATCACCGCGCCGTCGTGGAGCGACTGGCCGATCCTCGGGCTCGCGCTCGCCGCGCAGTTCGCGGGCGACCTCGTATCGAGCGTCGTGCACGACCGGTTCGTCCTGGGTCTGACTCCCGAGATCGAGCTGCGCTCGCTCGGCTACGTCTGGCTGATCGACGCCACGCTCAGCCCGATCGGCCTGCTCGCCGCGTTCGCGTCACAGGACCACCGGTTCGCGTTCCTCGCCGTCCTGCCGCTCGCGGGACTGCTGGTGATGTTCAGCCACGAGCGCACGCGGCGCTTCGAAGCCGAGCGCGCCGGGTTCCGAGCGCGCGAGGCACTGCTCGCCGGCGCGTCGCACGAGCTGCAAACGCCGCTCGCCGTGCTGTCGGGGCTCATCGACACGCTGGCGCGCGCGCCGGCCCTCGCACCGGAGCGCCAGGCCGCCAGCTACTCCGCGATGCAGCGGCAGATGGCCCACCTGCGCCACCTCACCGGGCAGTTCGTCGACTACGCCCGGCTGAAGGCTGGCCAGGAGATCGCCCTCAGCCCACGATCGACCGATATCGCCGCGCTGGTCGCCGCGGTGGCCGCGGTCTGGCCCGACGTGGCCCGCTACGAGCCGCCAAGCGAGGAGCTGCCGGCGGTGGTCGACCCCTCGCGGCTGCAGAACGTCGTGATGTCGCTGGTCTCCAACGCGGTCAAGCACGGGCCGCCCGAGGGGCCGGTGGAGCTGCGGGCGCGGCGCGCCGGCGACCGGGTGCTCGTCGAGGTGATCGACCACGGGCCGGGGCTCGCCGAGGAACGCCTCGAGGACGTCTTCGACGAGCTCTATCCGGTCGCCGACCGCGTCGAGGGCAGCGGGCTCGGGTTGTTCCTCGCCCGCCTGGCGCTACGCGCCCAGGGCGGCGACGTGCGCCTGCGCAACGGCACGACCGGCGGCCTGGTGGCCACGGTCTCCCTGCCGGCGTCAGCATCCTGAGCACGTGGCTGCCGACCTGATCGTCCAGATCGTCAACTACGCGACCAAGGCGTACCTGCGGCCCTGCCTGACCAGCGTGCTCGCCGCCCTCGACGAGACCCCGTTGTCCTCGCGCGTGCTGGTCCTCGACAACGCCTCGGGCGACGACCTGACCGACCTCGCCTCGGAGCTTGCCGGGCGCGTGGAGTTCCACGCCGCCGAGCGCAACCTCGGCTTCGGTGGAGGCCAGAACCTGCTGGCGACGCGCGGCGATTCGCGCCTGCTGTGCTGCCTGAACCCCGACGTGGTGCTCGACCACCGCGACGTCTTCACGACCCTGCTCGCGGCGTTCGAGGACGAGCGGGTGGCGATCGCCGGGCCGCTGCTGCGCACAGCGTCGGGCGAGCCCCAGCGCTGGGATCACGGCGAGCTGCACGGGCTGCGCGCGCGGGTTGCCAACGGAGCCGGCCATGCGCACTGGCGGCTCCGGACTACCCCCGCGGAGGTCGCCTGGGTATCAGGGGCGTTCCTGCTGGCCCGCCGCGAGGCGTTCGCCGCGGCCGGCGGCTTCGACGAGGGCTACTTCCTCTACAAGGAGGAGGAGGACCTCTGCCTGCGCATCCGCCGCGCGGGTGGCCGCGTGCGCTACGTACCCGACGCGCAGGCCACGCACGTCGGCTCGGTCGTCGCCGGCCGCGACCCCGCGCAACTCGCCGCCTCGACCGCGCGCTACATGGCCCGCAACTTCCCGTCCCAGCGCCGGCGTCGGCTGCTCGAGGCGCTCTACACGCGCGTGACCCGGCGGATCTAGTCGCCGCGACGCTCGAGCGAGAGCGCGCGCCGCACCGGAGCCGGCAGCCGGGCCGACCGCGAGCCCAGCCAGGCGAACGCCTTGCGGCCCGTGTGGTGGGCGACCGACCGCAGGGTCCACGCCAGGCGCCGGCCGAGCGGCAGCTGCTGCTCGCGCATCCAGCGCACGTCGCGCCCCACCAGGCGGCGGATGCCGCCGATCGTCGCGCGCAACGCGATCGGCTCGATCCAGCCCGTGGTCTCCCGCAGGCCGCGCGCCTCGTCGAAGTAGCGTCGCCAGAACCCGAGCAGGCCGTAGTCGTGAGCGTGCAGCACGGCAGCACGTGACGCAAAGACCTTCGTCCAGCGGGTCGCGCGCAGGTCGCGACCGAAGGCCTGGTCCTCGGCGTAGGCGACGTCGCGAAAACGGATCTCCTCCCAGCACGCGCGCCGGTAGGCCGCGTTGACGTTGGAGATGTAGGGGTCCTCGGGCGCCAGCCGAGCGAAGAACTGCGTCAGCTCGCGGGCGATCATCGGCGGCGTGCCGGGACGCGGGAGGTGCGGCCCGAAGACGACGCCGACGCGGTCGTCCTGCGCGAAGGCTGCGAGCAGCGCGGCCAGCCAGCCCTCGACCGGGGTCGCGTCCTGGGTCAGGAAGCAGATGACCTCGCCGCTGGTCAGCTCGGCGCCGAGGTTCCGGGTGCGACCGTGGCCGAAGGCGCCGGTCGCGATCTCGTGCACGCGCGCGCCGGCACTCCTGGCGACCTCCGGCGACCCGTCGCGCGATCCCGAGTCGATGACGAGCACGTCGTGCGGCTCGGGCTGCCGGGCCAGCGCGTCGAGCACCTCGCCCAGGTAGCGGGCACCGTCCCTGACGGGGATAACGACCGAGACCGACGGCGCCTGACTCACGGCGGGCAACCGTACCTACAGCAACCGACCAACCCAGAGCGCCCGCGTGCGTTGGGGCAGATGTGTCGACCGTGATCGATGCCCCTCCGTTCACCATCCGCCTCGCCGCCCAGCCGCCGCGGCTGGTCGTCACCGGGACGCTGGGGATGGCCACGGCGGGCGAGCTCGAAGCGGCGCTCGCGGCCCAGATGGCCGACCACGGCGAGGTCCTCCTCGACCTCAGCGAGCTGAACTTCATGGACTCCAGCGGCATCCGGGTGCTCGTGTCCTCGATCAAGCTGGCCGAACGCAACGGCTGGCGCTTCAGCATCCGCGACGAGCTGCCCGATCACGTCCGCCGGCTGCTGGACGTCACCGGGATCGGGCCGTTTCTCCCGCTCGTCGCGTAGTGGCGGCGCAGACACGTTCATCATTGAGCGCGATGCGTCCTGTCGCCCTCCGGAGGTACTGCCTCTCGTTCGCCGGATCGGTCGAGACGTTCCCGTTCGGTCCTCAGACGTCGGTGTTCAAGGTCGAAGGGAAGATGTTCGCGCTGTCCGGCCTCGCTCAGCAGCCCCTG
>JAWVFY010000042.1:0-4481 GCA_033855575.1 Solirubrobacteraceae bacterium | reverse complement strand
GACCGCGACGACGTGCCCAACCTCGACCGCGTGGAGCGCCTTCCCGACGCGTCGCACTGGGTGCATCACGACGAGGCCGAACGCGTCAACCGACTGCTCATCGACTTCTTCGCCCCCGCGGCATAGGCGCTAAGACGAAGGAGGAGGTCATGAGCGGTCTGCCCCAAGCGTCACCGTGGATCGGAGGGCCCGCCTGCTCGCGTTCGCTCTCAGCGTTCTCCATCCACCAGCGCCCGAGCGGCCGAGTCGGACCCGACGATCGCGCTCGTGCACGGCGCCTTCGCATCGCCTGCCGGCCGCCGTCGCCGGCGCGGTCGATCAGCACGAGGTCGTCGACGCCGGCCTTGCGCAGGCGCACGGCGGTGGCGAGCGCCACGAAGCGGTGCCGATGATCGCGACGTGGTCGTGCGGGACGGATCTGGGGTTCATCGCTGGGTCTCCGCGGTCGGGAGGTGGTGATCGAGGTGCGGGCGCTTCTGCAGCCACTCGCGGTAGCGGCGCAGCGCCCGCCGTTGCGCGCGCTGGTCGCAGACCAGGGCGTGCACCGGGTGGGTTCTGCCGGTGGGGACCTTGCCCCGCGTGATGCGGCGCATCTGGTGGCGGACGAGCGCCATGGATGCCGTGGAGGCCAGCGTCTTGTCCGACCAGGTGACCGGCTTCAGCGCCACGGTTGCCTGGAGGCCGTTCCGCCAGCGGTTCGGAAGGTCCGGCGTGGCCGCGATCGCGGTGCCCATGCCGACGAGCGCGACGCCGCTCGCGAGCACCGTCGCGGCGGTCTCGCGGCGGGTGATCCCGCCGGTCAGCATCAGCGGCAACGGGCTCGTCTTGGCCAGGTCGCGGGCAAGCTCCAGGAAGTACGCTTCGCGCGCCGCGGTGCGACCGTCGGTGGGACGGCCGGCCATCGCCGGGCTCTCGTAGCTGCCGCCGGAGAGCTCGACGAGGTCGACGTCGAGCGGGGCGAGCATCGCGATCACGCGCGCCGCGTCGTCGACGTCGAACCCGCCGCGCTGGAAGTCGGCGGAGTTGAGCTTGACCGCGACCGCGAACGACGACGAGACGACCGTGCGGATCGCGCGGACGACGTCGAGCAGGAGCCGTGCGCGGTTCTCCAACGATCCGCCCCACGCATCGCTGCGTTCGTTCACCAGCGGCGAGAGGAACTGCGAGAGCAGGTAGCCGTGCGCGGCGTGGACCTCGACACCGTCGAACCCCGCCTGCTCGGCCCGCTGGGCGGTCGCGGCAAACCGCTGCACGGTCGCGCGGATCTGCTCCTCGGTCATCGCCACCGGCCGGCCGAACCGCTTGCTGTGCCTTCCCAGGTCGACCGCGACCGCCGATGGCCCCCACACCACCCCCGGCATCGCGGCCTGCACCTGCCGACCGGGGTGGCTGATCTGCATCCAGATCGCGGCGCCGTCCGCCTTGCCGGCCTGCGCCCAGCGGGAGAACGGCTCGAGCGGCGCGTGCTCGTCGAGCACGACCCCGCGCGGCCCGGTCAACGCCTCGGCGTGCACCATGACGTTGCCGGTGATCAGCAGGCCCGCGCCGCCGGCGGCCCAACGGCGGTAGAGCGAGATCAACCGCTCGGCGGGGAGCTGAGAGCTCCCGGCCATGCCTTCCTCCATCGCCGCCTTGGCGATCCGGTTGTGCAGGGTGCCCCCCGATGGCAGCACCAACGGGGAGAACAGCTCGGTCGACGTCAAGAGCATCCGCCTCACACTCGCTTACGAAGTTAACGGTGCTCACATTAGACGCGCGGAGTGAACGCTGTCAACATCTATGTGAGCGATGTCCACGGCGAAGGCGACCTACCACCATGGAGATCTTCGGGCGGCATTGCTGCGCGCGGCCACCGAGCTGCTCGAGGAGGGCGGTGAGACGGCGCTGTCGCTGCGCGCGGTGGCGCGTCGTGCCGGCGTGTCGCCGGCCGCGCCCTATCGCCACTACGCAGACCGCGAGGCACTCGTCTCAGCGGTCGCGGCGGTCGGCTACCAGGAGCTGGCCGAACGCCTGGCGGCGGTGCACCCCGAGCCCGCGACGGCCGAGCAGCTCGCGGGCGTCGCCGTCGCCTACGTGCAGTTCGCCCTCGAGCGGCCCGCCCTGTTTCGGATCATGTTCGGCGAGCCGTGCGATCGCGACAACGACGAGCGCGTCGTCGCCACCGCCGCGGTCTCGCTCTACCTGCGGGGGATCGTCGAGCGCGCGTTCCCCCGGGCCGACGCCGACGCACTGGCCACAGCCGTCTGGGCGCTGGTCCACGGGCTGGCGTTCCTGCACCTCGACGGCAAGCTCGATGCCAGCAGCCCGGAGGTGGTCGCCGACCGGGTCGCCTCCGCCATCCACGCGGTGCTGACCGCGACGGCGGCCGCGCCGGCGGCCGGCGGCAGGTGGCGCCGGTGAACCTCCGGCGCGAGCCCGATGCGGTCCTTCCCGTGATGGGGTCGGGACGAGCGATGGTCCCCGAGCACGCGGTCCGCGAACGCCTGCGCGACAAAGTTGGCGATTTGCAGGGTCTTCCGTGGTGCTCAGTGGCGGCTGTGGTGGCGCGGATCGCCTGACGCGGTCGACACCGTCCCGTGCCTCGGCAACGAGCGCTCACATCACGCGCTCAGCATGATGGACAAGAAGGACCACCTCTAGGAGTTCCTACAGCACTTCGGCTGACTCGACGAGCGCGGTCAGCAGCGCCGCGGTCGCGGGCGGGTCGGGAGGCTCGCCGTAGGTCGCGGCGTGGATCCGCCGGTGCGATCCGGGCAGCGGGGTCGCAACGATCCCCTTGGCGCGATGGGCGGCCAGTGCGAGGCCCGGCATCGTCGTCACGCCGAGCCCGGCGGCCACGAGCTCCTGCATCACCACCATGTCGTCGGAGGAGAAGCCGATGCGCGGCGTGAAGCCCGCGTCGGCGCAGAGCGAGCGGAGGTGGCCGCTGCAGCGCTCGCACCCGGCGATCCACGTCGCGTCGCTCAGTGCGGCGACGCTCCGCTCGCGGCGCTTGGACAGCAGGAAGAGCGGGTCGTCGAGCAGGTGGTGCAGGCGGATGCCGGGCGCCTCGGCGTTGCTCTCGTCGTAGCGGAAGATGATCGCGACGTCGATCCGACCCGTGCGCAGGAGCTCCAGCGCCTCCGGCGGATGCGTGTCGACCAGGCTGACCTCCAGGCCCGGATGCCGGTCGGCCAGCGTGGCGACGGCGCGCGGCACGAGCGAGGTGATCGCGGAGCCGAACCCCGCGAGGCGCACGTGTCCGGCGGTCAGGCCCACGTGGGCCTTGAGCTCCGCGTCGGCCGCCTCGATGCGCCCGAGGATCTCCGCCGCGCGCGCGGCGAGCAACGTGCCGGCGGGCGTGAGCCGGATGCCGCGCCCGACGCGCTGCACGAGCTGCGCGCCGGTCTCGGCCTCCAGCCGCGAGAGGTGGTGGGTGACCGACGGCTGGGAGTAGTGCAGCGCGCGTGCCGCCGCGGTGACCGAGCCCTGGCGCGCGACCGCGTCGATCACGCGCAACCGGTTGACGTCGAGCATCCATCAACCCTATCTATGGATCAGCACGAGAACTGGCATTGGACGTATGGGTCGCCGAGGCGCAAGCTGCCCCGCATGACCACTGCCGAGCAGCACCTCCCCACCGGCCGGCTGGGCGACCTCGTCGCCGGCATCCGCTCCGCCGTCGGCGCGCACGCCGACTGGCCCCAGACCGCGGAGCTGGTCGCCGACGCGCTGCGCCGCGACCTCCCCTCCCCGGACGTCCTGAACGCCGAGCAGCGCCTCGGCTCCGCGGACCACTACGGCAGCCACACGCTGCACGTCGAGCCCGACGGGTCGTTCTCGATCATCGGCCTGGTGTGGCGGCCGGGCCAGGTGACGCGCATCCACGACCACATGACCTGGTGCGTGTTCGGCGTCATCCAGGGCGTCGAGCACGAGGAGCTCTTCGACGCCGACCTCAACCTGATCGGCGCGAGCGACAACCACGTCGGCGACGTGAGCGGCTTCGCACCGCCCGGCGACATCCACCGCGTGCACAACACGACGGGCGCGACGGCGATCTCGATCCACGTCTACGGCACGGACGTGACGCGCGTCGGCTCGAGCGCGCGGCGCTACTACGACTGACGCGAGCGAGGCGCGTCGGGAGGTGCCGGCGAACTTCTCTTGTTCAACCGGGTCTGGTCGGCGACCGGCGACAGGAGCTCGAGCCCGTGATCAGTGACGATGATCGCGTCATCGCGGCCACGGGTTGCATCGGTCGCCGAGCCGGTCAGGGTCCGACATGTGATGGCGGCATGACTCCTGATCGACGCCATGGTTCAGAGGAACGGCGAGAGGGCGACGGCGACTGGTGCCCTGTCCCGCGGCGCTCCTTTCTACGGGGCGTCGTCGGTGGCGCCGCGGCGGCGGCGGCCGCGAACCTGGTGCCGACCGGGCAGGCCGGCGCCCAGGGCACCGGCTACCAGGATGCCTACAACAAGCTCGCAACCGAAGACGGC
>JAWVFY010000041.1:0-7441 GCA_033855575.1 Solirubrobacteraceae bacterium | reverse complement strand
CCCCGATGCCCTCGCGGCCGAGGCGCTCAGGCCGGCCGGCTGATCTGCCCGGCGTTCCCGGTCACGCGGCCGATCACGGCCGTGCCCGGGTGATGGGCTTCGAGCAGCGCCGACGCGTCGGCCGCCTGCTCGGCGGGCACCACGGCGACGAAGCCGCAGCCCATGTTGAAGACCTCCCACATCTCCTCGTCGGAGACCTCGCCGTGGCGGGCGATCAGCGCGAAGACCGCGGGGACCGCAAGCGGGCTCTCCACGGCCCAGCCCACGTTCGCGTTCAGGCGCGGCAGGTTCGTCAGCCCGCCACCGGTGATGTGGGCGAGCCCATGGACCTCGATGTCCGAGCGCAGCAGCTCGAGCGCCGCGCGCACGTAGATGACCGTCGGCTCGAGCAGCGCGTCGGCGATCGACGCCCCGCCGAGCTCGGGCGGCCGCGTGTCGTCGCCCAGCGGCTCGAGGACCCGGCGCGCCAGGGTGTACCCGTTGGAGTGCAGCCCGCTGGACGGGATGCCGACCAGCGCGTCGCCGGGCTCGATCGCCGCGCCGGTGACCATCGCATCGAGCCGGACCGTGCCGAAGCACGACGCGCACAGGTCGAAGCCATGCGGCGACGGATGCCCGCGGATCAGCTCGGGGATCACCGCGAGCTCCCCGCCCGGGATCTCGACGCCGGCGGCCTCGGCGCCCGCCTTGAGGCCCCGGGCGATCGCCGCCAGCGCCTCCGGGTCGGGCTGCTCGACCGCGAGGTAGTCGAGGAGCGCCAGCGGCTCGGCACCCACGCAGACCAGGTCGTTGACGTTCATGGCCACGCAGTCGATCCCCACGGTGTCGAGGCGGCCGGTGCGCTCCGCGACGACCAGCTTGGAGCCCACGCCGTCGGTTGACAGCGCGATGCCGAGCTCGTCGGTGATGCGCAGGACCGCCGCGAAGTGCCCGCTGCCCAGCACGGAGGCCGAGGGGCGCCCGAGCTCGATCGTCCTGAGCACGCCGACGAGCGCCTCGACGCCGCGGTCCGAGGCGCCGATGTCGACGCCGGCGGCGGCGTATGCGTCGGCTCCCGTGCTCATCGCCGTCCACTTTGCCACAGGACGCGGAGGGCCAGCAGGGCCCGGTAGGCCGCGTAGGGCCACAGCGCCCGGTCGTCACGGACCAGGCGCTTGGAGGCCAGCGTGGAGGCGAACGCCGCCGCGATCCCGCCCGCGAACCCGCGGACGGCCCCCGGGGGTAGGCCGCGCCCGGCCAGCCGCCGGGCCTTCAGCAGTGCGGCCCCGCCGATGATCGGCAGGGCGACGTGGCGGGAGAGCACGTTGGCGTCGGCGCGGGCGAAGCCGCGCAGGCGCGCGGCGGCCAGCGTCGCCCCATTGCGCGACACGCCCGGGATCAGCGCGCAGGCCTGCGCGACCCCGAGCGCAAGCGCGTCGGCCGGTCCCGCCTCGTCCCGGGTGCGGGAGGACGAGCCGGCGGCGTCGGCCGCCGCCATCGCCGCGGCGCCGGCCAGCAGCCCGAAGGCCATCGGTCGCGGAGCGCCCAGGCGCTGCTCGATCGGCCGCTCGAGCACGTAGCCGATCACCGCGGGCGGGACGAACGAGCCGACCAGCAGCACGGCCCGGCGGCGGTCGAACGCGCGCGCCGCCTCGCCCACCTCGGCGCGCAGCGCCACGAGCAGGGCGGCCGCGGTCCCCGCGTGCAGCGCGACCTCGAAGGCCTTGCGCAGGTCGGGATCGAGCTCGGCGTACTCCCAGCCCAGCAGCCAGGGGATCAGCTCGGTGTGCGCCGACGACGAGATCGGCAGGAGCTCGGCGGGGCCATGCAGCACGCCGAGGGCGAGCGCCTCGGTCAGGCGCAGCTTTGCCCGTCTACGCCGGGACATCCGCGGGCCGCCCGCGGTACCAGTGCACGAGCAGGTAGGCCGCGCCCAGCGCCACCACGACGACCACGGCGTAGTCCACGAAGCCGAGCGCGTGCTTCCACTGCGTCCAGTTCTGGCCGACGGCCCTGCCGATCAGCGTCCAGGCGACCGACAGCACGAGCGCGCCTGCGAATGTGCCGGCGGCGAACCGCCGCAGGTCCATGCGCGCGACCCCCGCCGGGTAGGCGATGTAGGTGCGGACGAACGGCACGAGGCGCCCCACCGCGATGATGAGCACACCACGCGTCGCGAACCACCGGGTCGCGGTCTCGAGCCTGGCGGGCGTGATGTGGAGCTTGCTCCCGTGGCGCTCGAGGAGCTCGAGGCCCCCGGTCGCGCCGATGGCGTAGCCGACCAGCGAACCGGCCAGGTCGCCCAGCGTCCCGGCGAGGATCACCCCGACCAGCGTGAGATGGCCGGTCGAGACGTCGAAGCCCGCGAAGAGGAGGATCGCCGCCGCCGCGATCGGCACGCCGAGGGCGTCGGCGGCCACCAGCAGGAAGACGCCCGGCAGGCCGAGATCACGGATCACGTGGGTCGCGAAGGTGACCAGCGCGTCGGTGACTGAGGCGACGACCAGCATGGTCGCGCCCAGCGTAGCCGCCGCCTAGAATGAGCGGCTATGCGCCGACGGCTCAGGTCGGCGGTCTGGCCGCTTCACCGTCACTCCGCCCCACAGTTGGCGATCGACGCGGTGCTGATCGCTGGTGCCTACTTCCTCGCGTACCGCCTGCGGTTCGACTCGGGGATCCCGCACCGCTACCACCAGCTGTTCTCGGCGACGCTCTTGTGGGCGCTGCCGGCGAGCCTGGTCGTGTTCTCGCTCTTCGGGCTCTACGCCAAGCACTGGCGCTTCGTCGCGCAGCGCGACTTCGTGGCGATCCTGCAGGCGGTCATCGTCGCCACGCTGGCGCTCATGGCGGCGATCGCCGTGCTGCACCCGACGACCGTCCAGTCCGACACGGGCCGCGTCGGCGTCAACCTGCCCTCGGGCCTGGCGGCGCTCTACCTGCTGCTGATGCTGCTGCTCGTGGGTGGGACGCGGTTCCTCGCCCGCGCGTTCTACGAGCGGCCGCTGCGCGGGTTCCGGCCCGCCAAGGACGCGCGGCGCGTGCTGATCGTCGGCGCGGGCGGCGGCGGCCAGCTCGTCCTGCGCGAGATCCTGCGCAACCCGTCGCTGCGCCTGAACCCGGTCGGCTTCGTCGACGACGACCCGCTCAAGCGCGGCGTCCGCTTCGACGGCGTGCGCGTGATGGGCCCGACCTCGGAGCTCAACCGGATCCTCGACGAGGCCGAGCCCGACGAGATCACGATCGCCATCCCGTCGGCGCCCGGCACGCTGCGCGCCCAGGTGGTGCGCGCCGCGCGCCAGCGCGGGATCCCGGTGCGCACGCTGCCGACCGTGTTCGAGCTGCTGCTGCACGGCGGCGAGATCGTGCGCCAGGCGCGCGAGGTCCAGGTCGAGGACATCCTCGGCCGCGATCCGGTGCGCATGGAGATCGACCGGGTCGGCGCCTACCTGTCCAACCAGGTCGTGATGGTCACGGGCGCGGGCGGCTCGATCGGCTCCGAGCTCTGTCGCCAGATCGCGCGGGTCGCGCCGCGCCGGCTGATCCTCGTCGACCACGCCGAGGACAACCTGTTCAAGATCCTCCGCGAGCTCGAGGAGGACCGCCACGTGCACCGCCAGATGCTCTCCGCGGTCCTCGCCGACTGCAAGGAGGGTGAGCGCATGCGCGAGGTCTTCGGCGAGCACCGGCCGACGGTCGTCTTCCACGCCGCGGCCTACAAGCACGTGGGGCTCATGGAGGACAACCCCGTCGAGGCGGTGCGCAACAACGCGATCGCCACGCGGCGCCTCGCCCAGGTCGCGGGCGAGCACGAGGTCGGCACATTCGTCCTCGTCTCCACCGACAAGGCCGTCGAGCCGGCGACGGTGATGGGTGCCTCCAAGGCGCTGGCCGAGTGGGCCGTCGAGGAGGCCCAGACCCGCTGGCCGCAGACGCGCTACGCGTCGGTGCGCTTCGGCAACGTCCTGGGCTCGTCGGGCAGCGTGGTGCCGATCTTCCGCCGCCAGATCGCGCTGGGCGGTCCGCTGACGGTGACCGACGAGCGCATGACTCGCTACTTCATGACGATCCCGGAAGCGGTGCAGCTGATCGTCCGCGCCGGCTCGCTGGGCGGGGGCGGCGCCGTCTACGTGCTGGAGATGGGCGAGCCCGTGCGGATCATGGACCTGGCCCGCGCCATGATCGAGCTGTCGGGCCTGGACCCCGAGCGCGACGTCACCATCGAGATCATCGGCCGGCGCCCCGGGGAGAAGCTCCACGAGGAGCTCTTCAACGCCTACGAGCGCCCGCAGCCCACACGCGCCGAGAAGATCGTGCTCGCCGAGCGCGAGCCGCTGGACCCCGGCGCCGTCGCCGAGTTCTTCGACCAGATCGGGCTGCTCGCCCTGGAGGGCGACGCGGCCGGCCTGGCCGCGCGGGTCGCCGAGCTCTCGCAGATCCGGCGCCCGCCCACGGCGGAGCGGCTGACGGCGCCGTAGGCCGACGACGGCCACATGGCCGTCTCCGCCACCCCTAACGATCCGGCCTCTGGCCGGGGGGACCCGGCTCCGACGGCCACATGGCCGTCTCCGCCACCCCTAAACTCCCCGCCTGCACATGCCGGACCCCATCCTCGCGTTCTCGATCAACCACCAGGTCGAGCAGATCGGCGCCATCCTCGGCTTCGCCGCCGTCCTCGGCCTGGCCGTGCTCGCGCTGCTGTACTTCTCCCAGGCCCGCGAGGTCAAGCGCCTGCGCGAGTGGGCAGGGCGGGCGCCCGAGCGCGACGCCGACCTCCAGCAGCGGGTGACCGAGGACGCCGCCCGCCGCGCGGCAGCCCCCGCCGTCGCGGCCGGCGCTGCGGCCACCGCCAGGCCGGCCACCGCCGCAGCGGGGACGCCGCCCGCCGCCCGCCCGGCCACGGCGGCCGCCACGGCCGCAGGCCAGACCGCGGTGGTCAAGCCGGCACCCGCGGCGACCCCGGTCGTCGCGCCGAAACCCGCCACCGCGCCGGGCGCCACGGCGTCTCCGGGCACGCCGGCTCCCGCGACGCCCGGCACGGGTGCTCCCGCGACGCCCGGCTCCGCACCGCCCGCCTCACCGGCGGCCCCGGCCAAGCCGGCCGTTCCCGCCCCGGTCGCCGCGTCGCCGGTCCCGCCCGTGCGCCCGGTTGCGGCCCCGGCGACAGCCGCCGGCGCCGCCGGCGGTGCGGGCACAGCGGCTTCCCGTCCCCGCCGCACGGTGACCGTCGGCTCCGGGACCGCCTCCGCCGCGTCGGCGGTGCGCGACGAGCCGGAGCCCGCCCACCGGCGGCTCAGCGCCCGCAACCTGCTGGCCGCCGTCGCGCTGGTGGCCGCGGTCGTCGTGGTCCTGCTGGTGGCCGGCGTGTTCAGCGGAGGCGGCAGCTCGTCGCCCCCGCGCTCGGCCGGTGGATCGCCGGCCGCCGCCGCCGCCGCCGGCTCCGGCTCCGGCGGCGGTACGAAGACCACCCCGGGCGCGTCCACGCCGTCCCCGGCCAACACGCCCGTGGCCGTCCTCAACGGCACGACGATCACCGGGCTGGCCGCCAAGGCCGCCGACCAGCTGACCAGCGCGGGGTATCCGATCGGCACGAAGACCGACGCCGCCGACCAGGCCCAGCAGACGTCCCAGGTCGCCTACGCCACCGGGTTCAAGACGTCGGCGCGCAAGATCGCGCAGATCCTCGGCATCTCGTCGCGCCAGGTCGTCCCCATCGACCCGAGCACCCGCGCGGTGGCCGGCGCCAACGCCGACGTCGTGGTCACGATGGGCGCCGACAAGGCGCAGTAGGCCGATTCCCCTCCGGCTCCCGTCTCGCAGCGCCAAGCCGCGCGACCGGGGCATCACGCACGTGCTCGACCGGGGCCTGTCCCTGGCTCAGGTCGAGGGCATGATGGAGGTGGCCGGGGCGTCGGTGGACATCGTCAAGCTCGGCTGGGGAACCGCGCTGGCCACCCAGAACCTCGGGCCCAAGCTCGCGCGCTATCGCGAGCACGACGTGCCCGTCGTGCTGGGAGGAACGCTCACGGAGCTGGCGATCCTCCAGGACCGGGTCGACCCGCTGATCGCCTGGCTGCACGAGCTCGGCCTGCGCCACGTGGAGGTCAGCGACGGCTCGATCGCCCTGGAACGCCCACGCAAGCTGGAGTTGATCCGCCGGCTGGTCGCCGACGGCTTCGTGGTGCTGTCGGAGGTCGGCTCGAAGGACAACGAGAACATCATGGCGCCGTATCGCTGGGTCGAGCAGATCCAGGAGGAGCTCGAGGCGGGCGCCTGGAAGGTCATCGCCGAGGCCCGCGAGTCGGGAACCGCGGGCATCTACCGCGCCGACGGCGAGGTCCGGATGGGGCTCATCGACGAGATCGTCCACGCGGTCGACCCCGACCGGTTGATGTTCGAGGCGCCCCAGAAGGATCAGCAGGTGTGGTTCGTGCGGCGCCTGGGCGCGGACTGCAACCTGGGCAACATCGCCCCCGACGATGTGCTGAGCCTGGAGACGCTGCGGCTCGGGCTGCGCTCGGACACGATCGCGGCCCCACCCCCCGAATGAGCGTGTGGCTGGCCCGCCACGGCGAGACGGCCTACAACGCCGAGCGCCGCTTCCAGGGCCAGGGGCCCGTGCCGCTGTCCGAGCGCGGCCGCGAGCAGGCGCGCGCGCTGGCCGAGGTCGCGGCAGGCCGCGGGTTCGCGGCGCTGTGGTGCAGCCCGCTGCCCCGCGCGCAGGAGACCGCCGAGATCGTCGCCGGCCGGCTCGGTGTGGCGCCCGTCCCCGACGCCCGCCTGATGGAGACCGACGCCGGCGACTGGACCGACCGGCCCTTCGCGGAGGTGCAGGCCGAGGAGCCCGAGCGCTTCGCCGCGTTCGTCGCCGGCGCCGTCGACTTCGCCTTCCCCGGCGGCGAGTCGTTCGCCGATCAGCAGGAGCGGGTGACCGCGGCGCTCGCCGACATCCGCGCTGCCGGCCCGCTGCCCGCGCTCGTGGTCTGCCATCGCAACTCGATCCGGCTCGCGCTCGAGCGCGCCCAGGGCCGGCACCTGTCGCTCGACGACGTCCCCAACGGGGCACTGGTGGAGCTGTGACCTCCGCGGCCCGTGTCGTCTTCGCCCTGCTCGTGGCGGCGACGTTCGGAGCCTTCTTCGTCGCCCAGCGTCTCAAGCACACCCCGACGGTGCTCCAGCGGGTCACCGGGCCGCTGGTCTTCTCGCCCAACGGCGACGGGCGCCAGGACACGCTGCCGCTCTCCTTCGAGCTCAAGAGCACCGACACGATCTCCGTCGACGTGATCGACCGCGACAGCGATCCGATCCGCTCGCTCATCAGCGACCGGCGGGTGGTTGCGCACCACCGGGTGTCGATGGTCTGGAACGGGCGCACCGACGAGCACCGGCGCGCCCCCGACGGGCGCTACCGGATCCGCGTCACGCTGCGCGACGAGGCCCGGACCGTGGTCATCCGCCACAGCTA
>JAWVFY010000040.1:0-12649 GCA_033855575.1 Solirubrobacteraceae bacterium | reverse complement strand
ACCATCAGCGCCATCAACGTGGCGCTTGCGTACCGGGGCCCCTGCCCCGCCGTCACACCGCTTCCCGCCATTCAGATCACCTCTCTGCAGTCGACTCGGTCGTTCGATGAGGAGGCTAGTACTTATGTTGATAGCTGTCAACTTTTTTGTTGCCGGCTATCAGGCGAGGCCACTAGCATCTCGGTCATGGCGCAGCCCGGCGAAGCCAAGCGGAAGGGGCGCCCCAGGGCGCAGGACGCTCCGGTCACCGTCGAGCAGATCCTCGATGCTGCCTTCCGCGCGTTCGCGACCTACGGCTATGACGGCGTGACCGTGCGCACGCTCAACCGCGAGCTCGGCGTCAGCCACAACCTCATCCACCAGCGCTTCGGCTCCAAGCAGGGCCTCTGGTACGCAGCGGTCGACCGGGCGTTCGGCCAGCAGGTCACCGAGCTCGCGACGGCCTTCGACCCGACGCTCGCCGACCCGCTCGACCAGCTCAACCACGCCATCCGCCGCTTCGTGCACTACAGCGCGGAGCGGCCCGAGCTGCTCGGGCTGATGAACATCGAAGCGCGCGTCGACAGCGGCCGGCTCGACCACATCTACGACAACTACGTCGCGCCGGCACTGAAGCCGCTCGGGCGGCTGCTCGACCATCTCGGCAAGGAGCGCCGCATCCGCCCGATCAGCCTCCGGGCGCTGTTCTTCCTGATCGCGCACGGCGCCGCCGCCCCGTTCACCCTCGTCGCGCTCGCGCGCCACTTCGACGACACCGACCCACTCGACCCACAGCAGATCGCCGAGCACGCCACGCTGACGGCCGACGTCATCACCAACGGACTGCGCCTCGACGTGCCGGGCCGCTAGCGCGGGGGGCGAGCCCGGCGCTGGGCGGCGCGGTCGCGGTCCTCGCTGCGGCCGACCGCGTAGAAGAACAGCGTGGTCAGCAGGACGGCGGCGAGCAGCATGGCGCCGAGGCCCAGGCCGATGAGCAGGTCGCTGTCTCCAGCTACCGCCAACACCGCCACCCCGGCACCGAAGAGGACGACGAGCACCAGGGCTCCGACCAGGTAGGCACGCGGCACGCCGCTCATGCCTCGTTGGTACCCCGATCGCCCGCGGGCGAACGACGACCGGGGGCCGATCAGAGCTCGGCCAGCACCTCTTTGGCGGCCCGCTCGCCTGAGCGCACGGCGCCGTCCATGTAGCCGTTCCAGTAGTCCGCCGTCTCGGTGCCGGCCCAATGGACGTTGCCGAACGGCTGCGCGAGGACGGGCAGGAAGTCGGTGACGGTCCCGGGCGTGACCTCGGACACCGGGCCACCTCGCGACCAACGCTCGGCCGTCCAATCCTGCTCGAAGTAGTCGCGGGGCTTGAGGGCCTGGGACCCAAAGGCCTCGGCGAAGGTGGCGAGGACGGCCTGACGGCGCTCGGCCGGCCGGCCGTTGTAGGTACGCCATTCGTGGCCGCCGTGGAAGCCCATCAGGATCCCGGGGGTGCCCTCGGGCGGGGTGTTGTCGAACATCTCGGGGACGACGCCGTCGATCTTCAGCGCCATGCCGCTGAGGCCCTCCTTGCGCCAGAACGGCTCGTCGTAGACCGCGTGGCACTTCATCAGCGTGCCCAGCGGCATCCGGCGGCGGACCGCGTCGTGCGCCGCGGGCAGCAGCGGGTTCCACCCGATCTCGGCCGCGTGCTGGGGCGGCGTCGCGACGATCGCGCGGCGCGCCTTCCAGCTGCCGCGATCGGAGACGACCGTGACGGTCGAGCCGTGCTGGTCGATGCGGCGGACCGGCGCGCTGAGGACGACGCGGCGGCCGAGTTGCTGGGCGGTCTTGATCGAGATGAGCTGGCTGCCGCCGACGAGGCGGCTCTCCTGCGCGCCGCCGGCCGTGGAGATCCCGCGTTCCAGCGTCCCCGGGTTGTTCTCGTCGCCGAACCCCGCGATCTGCGCGAGGACGTAGAGGAAGGACACGTCGCTGGCCCGGCCGCCGTAGGCCGAGTCGAAGAACAGGTTGACCAGCTGGACCGTGCGATCGGCGTTGACGCTGTTGGCGCGGACCCACGTCTCGGCAGTCTGGCGGTCCCAGTCGGTGGCGCTCGCCGCGGTCCACGGCTTGTCGACCGGAACCTGCGCCGCCATCTGGTCGAGCCGCGTCACCAGCAGCGCAAGGTCGGGCAGCGCCTGCGCATCCGGCGGGATGTCGCCGCTGTAGCGCGTCGCCTGGCCATCGGCGATGTAGACGTTCTCGCCCGTCGCGTAGGTCGGGAAGCGCGGCACGCCGACCGCATCGGCCAGCGCCAGGATCCGGTCCTGCGTCGGCCCGACGAACTCGCCGCCGATCTCGACGGTCTTGCCCGGGTAGGCCGGCCCGAGCACGTGGTTGAGCGTGCGGCCGCCGACGCGGCCGCGAGCCTCGAGCACGACCGCCGACTTGCCGGCCTTCACGACCGCGCGCGCCGCGGACAGGCCCGCGAGGCCGCCGCCGACGACCACCACGTCGACACGACGCGTGCGCTTCTTGGCGGTCCGTGCCTGCGCCTCCGCTGCGGGCACCACCGCACCGGCACCGGCGGCAGCGGCGCCGGCGATGAAGCGGCGGCGGCTGAGATCCGGGCTCACGACCGCCTCCCGAGACGGCTCTCGACATAGACCCGCAGCGCGTGGCGGCACTCGGAGAGCACGGTGGGATCGCCGTCCTGCGCCAGCCGGAACGCCTCGCGCAGGGCGCCGTCGCCGATCAGCACGACGACGCGGGCGACGGTCGCCCGGAGCGCAGCGCCGGCATCGGGATGCGCGACGGCGAGGATCCGCTCGATCGAGCCCTGGACGTTCCCGCGTGTGGGGCGCGTCGCGTCGCGGATCTGCTCGCTGCGCAGGTCGCCGTACCACAGGGCGAGGAACCCGGGCCGCTCGCGAAAGCCGGCGGCGAGCGCGTTGATCACGACGTCGACCGGGTCCTCGTCCAAGCCGGCCTCGATCTCGTCGGCGACCGCGGCAACGACCGCCGCGAGCTCGCCCCAGTAACGCAGCGCCAGCGCCTCGGCGATCGCCTCCTTGTCGGGGAACCAGTGATACAGCGTCCCGATCGACGCGCCCGCCTCCGCGGCCACACGCACGGTGCTGAGCCCGCTCGAGCCCTCCGCGGCCAGCAGCGCATCGCCCGCGTCGAGGAAACCCTCCACCCGGTCGCGCGAGCGCGCCTGGCGCGGGGAGCGGCGGAGTTGGTCGATCGTTGCCGTCGTCATCGAGGCGGCGAGAATACATGAAGTCGAGTTCGACTTCTACACCTGGCGCAGCAGCGGCACGACCTCCCCCGCGAACAGCTCGACCTGGCCAGGCGTGCGGTCCACCGGCCAGAACACCAACGTGTCGAAGCCGTCCTCGACGAACCCCAGGAGCGTCTCGGCCCACCACTCGGGCGGACCGGCGAGCGGACCTCCGGCCATGTAGCCGACCGGCAGCCTCGCGTCGGGCGGCGTCGAGCTCGGCCCGATGACGCCCTGGATGTTGAGGACGCGCCGGATCTGGCGCGGGTCGCGACCGGCCTCCGCGGCGGCGTCGTCGATCCGCTGGTTGCCCGCTCGGAGATCCGCCGGGCTCAGCGGGCCGAGCGAGGGGATCCAGCCGTCGGCCTTGTGCCCGACGAGCCGCTGCATGCGCGGCTTGAACGCCCCGAGCCAGATCCCGATCGGGCGCGCGGGCCGGGGCCCGGGGTGCGCCTCGGCCAGGTGGTAGTGACGACCTCCGAAGGAGACCACCTTCTCGCCCGACCACATCAGGCGGATGACCTCGATCGCCTCCTCCAGCGCGTCGACCGACTCCGCAGGCGTCCGGTGCGGGCCGCCCATGCCGGCGATCTGGTCGTGGTAGCCGCCCGCCCCGAGGCCGAGATCGAAGCGCCCGCCGCTGAGGAGGTCAAGCGAAGCGGCCGCCTTGGCCAGCATCGCCGGCGGGCGCAGGGGGAGGTTCGCGACATCGGTGAAGAACGAGATGCGGCGCGTCTGGGACAGCAGCGTGGCGATCAGCGACCACGTGTCGAAGAAGCGCGCCTGGTAGGGGTGATCCTGGATGCCGAGGTACTCCAGCCCGCTTTCGTCAGCGACCCGCACCATCTCGCGAATACGGTCCAAGGAGTCCGCGTAGGGGATGACCGACAGGCCGGTTACCGGCGGCTGCGAACGCGTGCTGTCCGGCATGCCGCGTCGATGCTACGCCCGTGCGGAGCCGTGCGGTGCGCCCAGGCAGGTCGTAGGCTTCTGAAGCATGACGCTGCCGGAGCCGGTCGTCGCCGTCGCCGATCTCTTCGGGATCAGCGGCCGGCGGCAGGAGCTCCGAGCGGTCCTCGCCGAGGCCGAGCGCGACGGCGCCGGGGAGCCCGGCTGCGTCCGGTACGCGTTCGCGGCCACCCTGGCCGACCCCGACCACTACCTGCACCTCAGCGCCTGGCGCGACCAGGCGGCGCTCGATGCGCACTACGCCTCGACGGCGTTTGCGAACTTCCAGTTCGCGCTGGAGGGCCTGCTGGCCCGCCCCAGCGAGATGACGTTCTACTCGGTCGGCGGAGCGGCGCGCCCGCAGCCGTCGGGTCCGCCGGACCCGCGCGACGCCGACTGACGCACGGCACGGTCAGCGGCGGGATGAGCGCCGCATGAACGCGACGATCGCGAGCCTGGCGAAGCTCCTAGGCTTCGACGGATGCTGGCCTCGGTGACCGACTCGCTGGTGACGTTCGCGACCAACCTGGTCCGCGACGGTGGGCTGCCCGCGGTCTTCCTGCTGATGCTCCTGGAGAGCGCCTGCATCCCGATCCCGTCGGAGGCGACGATGCTGTTCGCCGGCTTCGCGGTGACCGATGCGACCGCGGCTCATCACCACCTCACCCTGGTCGGGATCGTCGTCGCCGGCGTGCTGGGCAACCTCGTCGGCTCGTGGATCGCCTACGCGGTGGGCTACTTCGGCCGCCGTGAGCTCGTCGAGCAGCACGGGCAGCGCTTCCATCTCAAGCCGTCGCACGTCGCCTGGGCGGACCGGTGGTTCGCCCGCTACGGCAGCGCCTCGGTCTTGTTCTCGCGGATGCTGCCGATCGTGCGCACCTTCATCTCGCTGCCGGCGGGCATCGCCCGGATGGGGTTCGGCAGGTTCACCGTCCTCACGCTCGCCGGCTGCATCCCCTGGGTGCTGGCGCTCGCCCTGATCGGCGACGGCGTCGGCAGTCGCTGGACGCAGTGGAAGGACGGCCTGCACTACGTCGACTACGTCGTGATCGCGCTCGTCGTCGTCGGCGCGGTCTGGCTGCTGATGCGCCGCCGCACCGCTCGCGCCACGGCCTGAGAACGGCTAACCCGTCGGGGCGCACCGCGGGCGGTCGCCGACGAGGACCCGCAGCAGCAGCGCCGCCGAGCCGACGCTGAACGTCAGCCGCACGGGCCCCGGGCGCGAGACGCGGAGCCGCATCATGCCGTCCCGGCCCGGGCCCAGGCACCCCGCGGAGACTCTCCAGTAGGGCGAGTAGCGCACCGCCACCCGATACGCACCCGGCCGCCCGGCGCGGAGGTCGAGCTGCTCGCGGGTCAACGCGGTGACGCGAGGGCGCCCGGGCCCGGTCACGATCGGGCGCGGGCGCGGCACCGAGAAGACCACGATGTGACGGGTGCGCAGGACGGGCCGCAGGCCCGAGTGGCCGCTCCGGAGCAGGGTCGCCTCGCGCTGGGCGCTGTAGTCGGGCGTCACGTCGGTCAGGACGACGAAGCGCACCCCGAGCCCGCGCAGCCAGCGCCGGTACGTGGCCGGGCTCAGGCGGTGATAGAGCGGCGCGTTCTGGGGGAAGTCGTCCTGGCGGAACCAGCCGCGGACGAGCGGGATGCCGGCCGCCGGCAGATAGGCGGCCGCCCAGTGGCGCTGGGTGTCGACGACCTCGACCCGGTAGCCGGGTGTGAGGTTGGTGCGCAGGAAGCCGGTCGCCGGCTGCCAGAAGGCGGCGTGCTGGCTGGGATCGCCGACGCCGTTGGCGAACGACGTGACGAGCGGCGCGATGTTCCAGTAGGCCGACACGATCATGGCGAGGATCGACAGGCCGCGGGGGCGCCAGCGCCGCAGCGCGAGCGCCAGCAGCATCAGCGGCAGGGCGACGAATCGCAGCCTGGTCACGGCCTCGCCGACCTCGCTGGACACCAGCAGCGCACCCACGCAGGCCGCGGCGTTCAGCAGGGCGATGAAGCGCAGCGAGCGCGCCGCGTCCATGCGCCAGGTCAGGCCCGCGAGCGCTGCCGAGAACGCCATCGCCGGGAGGAACGCCTGCATCGGAAACGGATAGCGGGCGCCGCTGGGAAACAGGGCGGCGAGCAGCACGAGGACCGCCAGCACGGCACCCAGCAGCGACGCTGCGACGAGCAGGTGGCGCCGGCTCCAGCGATCGCCCAGCCCGATGGCGATCACGACGAGCGCGAGGAACACGAACGCCAGCGGGCTCGCGGCGGCCGCCAGCACGCACAGGACGGCAAACGCCGGCCACCGCCGCGCCTGCAGGCAGAGGATGGCCAGGAGCGAGAGCGTGGCGCCGAGCAGGAACGGGAAGGCGGCCGAGAGCACGAACGCCGGCAGGACCACCGCCGCGCTGCGACTCGACCACCGAGCCGAGGCGCCCCACCGGCGCTCGGCGACCAGGGCGAAGGCGGCGACGGCGACGGCCACGCAGAGCACGGCCAGGGCCCGGATCCCGATTAGGCTGGCCAGCGGGTAGTACAGCGTGCTGTACGTGACGAAGCTGTAGCGGCCCGAGTACCAGAGGTTGTTCCACAGCGCGAACCCGTGCGCCGAGAAGAGCGCGGCCTGATAGGCGTGGGCGGCGAAGTCGGTCCCGGGCGGCCCGAGGTAGACGAGCAGCGCCGCCCCGATCGCGCCCAGCGTGGCGAGCACCATCGGCTCCGAGACCTCACGGCGGCGCGCCACCAGGGATGTCGTGCTCACCGCGCTCACCGTTCCAGCCTGTCACCGTGCGGGCGCCCCGCGCCTCCGGTGTTGAGGCTCGATCCAGGCTCGGGTCAGCGCCGCAGGCTGGGTGCCGCCGCGACGATCAGCAGCGCCGCGGTCGCGGCGACCGCGCCGAACAGGAAGGCCGAGCGCGGGCCGCTGCTGTCCCAGAGCGCTCCCGCGATCACGCTCGCCGGCAGGAGCAGCAGCCCGCTGGCGGCCGCGTTGAGGCCGAAGGCCTGCCCGCGACGCTCGACGGGCACGAGGCTCGTGATCCAGGCCTTGATGACGCCGTCGGCGGCGGCGTAGAAGATCCCGTAGCCGAGGAACAGGGCGACGAGACCCCAGGCGCTGTTGACGAACGCGAACCCCGCGTAGACGAGCGCGTAGACCGCCCAGGCCACGAACAGCAGCGGCCGCCGGCCCACGCGATCCGACAGCGCGCCGATCGGGACGGCCATCAGCGCGTAGACGAGGTTGAAGGCGGCGAACAGGAAGGCCAGGTCCGACGCGGACAACCCGGCGGATCGCGCTCTCAGCAACAGCAGCGTGTCGCTCGAGTTCGCCAGGCCGAAGACCAGGACCGCGGCCAGCAGCACGTAGAACGGGCGACCGAGCGAGGCGCGTGGCCGGGAGCGGTCGCGCGCGACCAGCGGCGTGTCGTGCGCCCGCCGCAGGTTGCGCACCGCGCCCAGCGCCGGGATGGCGGCCAGGGCGAAGCAGATCCGCAGGCCGCTCTCCCCATGGCCGGCGACGAGCAGGATCGCGCCGGCCACGACCGGGCCTACGACGGAGCCGAGCGTGTCGAGCAGCGTCTGGATCCCGAACGAGCGCCCCATCCGTGCCTGGTCGGCGTCGGCGGCGACGAGGACGGCCTTGGGGGCATCCTTGCCGCCCTTGCCCAGCCCGTCGGCCACGCGCAAGGCGCCGACGAGCGCCACCGACGGGGCCAGCGCCATCAGTGGGCGGGCCAGCAGCGACAGCGCGTAGGACACCCGGGTCAGCCGCAGCGGCGATGCCCCGCGATCCATTGCCCGCCCCGTCCACAGCCGGGCGACCGTGACGCCCACGCCGAGCAGGCCCTCGATCGCGCCGAGCGCCGTCTTGGAGGATCCGAGCGCGACGATCAGGAAGACCGGCAGGAGCGGGTAGATCATCTCCTGGGCCATCCCGGACCAGAACGCGGTCCAGCCCAGGGTGGTGACGTTGTCGGGTCGCGCGGTCGCGCTCAAGCGGGTGAGCCTACGCGCGGGGCCCTACTCGGCAGCAGCCGGCACCGGGTGCCCCGGCGGCGCCCCCGGCGCTCCCTGCCCCCCGCCCGGAGAGGCGGCGAGCGTCAGCATGAAGGTGGGCCCAGGGCCGGCGGCGGCCAGGGCGAGGCGGCCGCCCTCAGCGTGCGCGAGGGAACGGGCGAGCGCAAGCCCGATCCCATGCCCTTCGGCGCTTCCGGACGCCCGGCGATCGAACACCGTGCCCGGGTCCTCGACGCCCGGGCCCTCGTCGGCGACCTCGACCGCCAGGAACGCCTCCCCCGGTATCCGGCGAGCCGTCACCGTCACGGCTCCTGCGCCGTGGTCGTGGGCGTTGGCCATCAACACGCCGAGGATCTCGCGGACGACCGCCGGGGTCGCCTGGGCCAGCAGCGGCTCGGGCACGGCGACGTGCAGCGGGCGCGCCTGCTCGGCGAGCACGGGGCGCCAGTCGCGCTCGAGTTCGCGCAGCAGCGCGGTGACGTCGGCGGGCCCGTGATCGCGCGGGGCGTCCCGGGCCACGGCCAGCAGCGTGTCGATCGTCGTCTGCAGGCGCTCGACCTCGGTCAGCGCGCGGTCGAGCTCCGCCGCCGGGACGCCGCCGAGCGCCATCGCCTCGAGCTCGAGCCGCAGCGCGGCGAGCGGCGTGCGCAGCTGGTGTGAGGCATCGGCGCTGAAGGCCCGCTCGCGCGCGACGAGCTCGTGAAGCCTCGCCGCGGTCGCATCGAGCGCGTGGCCCACCGCGTCGAGCTCACCGATGCCCGAGCGCGGTGCACGTGCGGAGAAGTTCCCGTCGCCCAGCCGCCGGGCGGCGGCGGCGAGGCGCTCGAGCGGGACCGTCAGGCGCCGGCCGAGCGCGATCGCCGCCAGCACGGCGAGCAGCACGACGCCACCGGCCAGCGCCAGCAGGCGCCACCAGGCGCGATGCGTCCGCGCGGTCGCCGCACCGTCGCTGCGAGCGGCCAGGACGGCGCCGCGGACCCGTTCCTTGACGAGCAGCGGCACCGCCGCCAGGAGCATGTGGCCGCCGACGCGTTCGGTCAACCGCCCGGTCCGCAGCGCCTCGACGACGAGATCGCCGGCACGCGGCGGGCCGCTCCCGGCGACCCTCGTGCCGGATCGGTCATAGACGGTCAGGCGATCGGCGCTGCGGGGCAGCTCGATGCGGTCCGAGCCGGCGCCCAGATCGATCTGCCGGGTGGCCGCGACCGTGTCGCGCTGCAGGCGGATGCTCTCGTCGTCGCGGTAGGTGCGCTGCAGGGTCAGCCCCAGCGGCAGCGCGAACAACCCGACGCTGGCGGCCGCCACGCCGGCGATGGCCGCAACGAGCCGGCGCCTCACGGCGCCTCGTAGCGATAGCCGATCCCGCGCAGCGTGGCGATCGCCTGCGGCCCGAGCTTCTGGCGCAACGTGGCGACATGGGTGTCGAGAGTCTTGGTCGACCCCATCCACGAGGTCTCCCAGACGTCGAACATGATCCGTTCGCGCGTCACGACCCGGCCCGCGTTGGCGATCAGGAGGGCCAGCAGGTCGAACTCCTTGGGCCGGAGCTCGAGCTCCTCCTCGGCCCGCCAGGCGCGCCGCGCCCCGCGGTCGACGGTCACCTCGCCGGCGTGCAGGAGCTCCTGGTCGGAGTGGTCGGCCGCGGCGCGCCGGAGGTGCGCCCGCACCCGCGCGAGGAGCTCGGAGAGCGCGAACGGCTTGATCAGGTAGTCGTCGGCGCCGGCGTCCAGGCCGGCCACCACGTCGAGCTCCTGATCGCGCGCGGTGAGGATCAGGATCGCCAGCTCCGGGCGCGCCTGGCGCAGGCGCCGGCAGACCTCGATCCCGTCGATGTCGGGCAGGCCGAGATCGAGCACCACGAGCCCGACACCGGGCTCGGCGGCCGCCACGGCAGGCGTGCCGGTCGCCAGGTGCCGGACATGATGACCCTGACCTTCGAGCACGCGCACGAGCCCCGCCGCGATGGCGTCGTCATCCTCAACGAGCAACACGCTCGGACCGGCCATGGCGAGACCGTAGCGGCGGCCGTGACGACGGCCGCGAAGATTTGCCTGGCGTTGACCTTGTGCGGGCGTGGCTCGCAGGTGCCTCGCCTACGGTCGCGACCCATGCGCTCCCCTCATGCTGTGCTCTGCCTGGCCATCGGCCTCGCCGCCGCCGTCGCGGGCTGTGGCTCCTCCTCGGCACCGAAGCAGGCCGTGGCGCCCAACGGCCCGGAGGTCAGCCCGTCCGGCGACATCCCCGACAACCAGGCCTACGTCCCGTACCGGGTCCCGGGCCAGCGCCTCACGCTCAAGGTCCCTGAGGGCTGGGCCCAGGGGCGCCGGCAGGGCATCGTCACGTTCACCGACAAGCTGAACACGATCGACGTCCGCGTGATCGGCGCCGCCAGGGCGCCGTCCACCCGGACCGTCAGCGCACCCCGCGGTGCCCGCGTCAGCGCCGTGCACCGGACGGCCGGCCCGGCGATCCGGGTCGCGTATCTGGCCCGGTCGGCCGCCGATCCGGTCACCGGCCGCACGCGAGCCGACGCTGTCGAGCGCTACCTGTTCTTCCACGCCGGCCGCGAGCTGGTGCTCACTCTCAGCGGCCCGAAGGGGGCCGACAACGTCGACCCGTGGCGGCTGGTCACCGACTCGGTGGCGTGGCGATGAGCGCGCTGCTGGAGGCGGACAGCCTGTACCGGTTCTTCCACTCGGGCGATGACGAGACGCTGGCCCTCCGGGGCGTCTCGCTCGAGCTGCACCCCGGCGAGATGGTCGCCGTCACGGGTCCGTCCGGCTCGGGCAAGTCGACGCTTCTGAGCTGCCTGGCCGGGCTCGACGAGCCCGACGGAGGCGCGGTGCGCATCGCCGGCGAGCGCCTCTCGCGCCAGACCGAGGCGCACCGAGCGCGGACGCGTGCGGCGCACATCGGGCTGCTGTTCCAGCACGCCAACCTCGTCGGGCACCTGTCGGTCGCCGACAACGTCCGGCTCGCCCAGCGGCTGCTGGGCCGGGAGGACCCCCGGCAGCGCGACCAGGTCCTCGAGCGCTGCGGCATCGGCGACCGATCGGGCGCGCGCCCGGCCCAGCTCTCGGGCGGCGAGCTGGCCCGCGCCGGCCTGGCCGTCGCGCTGGCCAACGACGCCCGGGTGGTCCTCGCCGACGAGCCCACCGGCGAACTCGACGACCACACCGCCGGGCTCGTGGTCGGCCTGCTGGCCGAGCGCGCGCGCGACGGAGCGGCGGTGCTCGTGGTCACCCACAACGACGGGCTGGCGCGGGCCTGCGACCGCGAGATCCGCCTGTCCGACGGACGGATCGCGGCATGACCCCGCTCGTGTGCTGTCACGGCGCGGGCCGCACGCACGGCCGCGGGAGCGCAGCGACCGTTGCCCTGCAGCCCGTCGACTGCGCCATCGAGCCCGGGGCCCGCGTGGCGATCGTCGGCCCGTCGGGGTCCGGCAAGTCCACGCTGATCCACCTCATGGCCGGGCTCGACCAGCCGACCGTCGGAAGCGTGCAATGGCCTGCGCTCGACGGCTCCGGGCGCCTGCGGGCCGGCCAGGTCGCGGTGGTCTTCCAGGGCCCGAGCCTGCTCCCGCCGCTGACCGTGGCCGAGAACGTCGCGCTGCCGCTGATCATCGCCGGCGCGCCGGCCGGCGAGGCGCGCGAGCGCGCCGCCCGGGCGCTCGTCACGCTCGACCTCGGCGAGCTGCGCGACAAGCTCCCCGAGGAGATCTCCGGCGGCCAGGCCCAGCGCGTCGCGGTGGCCCGCGCGCTCGCCGGCGAGCCCCGGCTCATCCTGGCCGACGAGCCGACGGGCCAGCTCGACCGCCAGAGCGGCGCGGCGGTGATCGACGTCCTGCTGGGCGCAGCCGAGCACGCGGGGGCCGGGCTGGCGATCTCGACGCATGACATGGCCGTGGCCGAGAGGCTCCCGCTGCGCTGGGAGATGCGCAGCGGACGGCTCGAGACCCCCGCGCTGGAGCAGGCATGGTCGCGCTGATCTGGCTTCGCGGCCTGGTGGCTCGGCGGCCCAGCCGCCTGCTGGCGACCGCCGCGGGCGTCGCCGTGGCGGTCGCCCTGATCACGTCGATCGGGACGTTCCTCTCGTCGACCACGGCGAAGATGACCAGCCGCGCGATCGCTCGCGTCCCGGTCGATTGGCAGGTCGAGGCCCAGCCCGGCACGGACGCCGCGAGGCTCCTGTCGCAGGTGGCGCACTACCCCGGGGTCCGCCGGGCCGTCCCCGTGCGCTTCGCGCCGACCACCGGCCTGTCGGCGACCACGGGAGGCACGCGCCAGACGACCGGGGCGGGCCAGGTCCTGAGCCTCCCGGCCGGCTATGGCGCGACGTTTCCCGGGACGATCCGAGCGCTGGCCGGCCGCGCCGGCGGCGTGCTGCTCGCGCAGCAGACGGCGGCGAACCTGCACGCCCGACCCGGGGACGTCATCAC
>JAWVFY010000039.1:0-3134 GCA_033855575.1 Solirubrobacteraceae bacterium | reverse complement strand
CCGACGCCTGAGAGAGAGACCCACATGCCTTCTGAGAACCCGAACTCCTTCGACGCCCGCGGCACGCTGAAGGTCGGCGACCGTGAGCTGACCATCTACCGGCTCGACGCGCTGCAGGCCTCGCACGACGTCGCGCGGCTGCCCTTCTCGCTGAAGGTGCTGCTGGAGAACCTGCTGCGCACCGAGGGCAACGGCGCGGTCGAGGCCTCCGACATCGAGGCGCTGGCGAAGTGGGACCACCGCGCCGAGCCCGACACCGAGATCGCCTTCACGCCGTCGCGCGTCGTGCTCCAGGACTTCACCGGCGTGCCCGCGGTGGTCGACCTCGCCGCCATGCGCGAGGCGATGACCGCGCTCGGCGGCGACCCGTCGAAGATCAACCCGCTCGTCCCCGCCGAGCTGGTCATCGACCACTCCGTGCAGGTCGATGCCTTCGGGACCCGTGACAGCTTCCGGATCAACGCCGAGCGCGAGTTCGAGCGCAACCAGGAGCGCTATCAGTTCCTGCGCTGGGGGGCCGGCGCGTTCGCCGGCTTCAAGGTCGTCCCGCCGGACACCGGGATCGTCCACCAGGTCAACCTCGAGTACCTCTCGCGGGTGGTCTTCGTCGACCACGATGGCCAGGCCTATCCCGACACGCTGGTCGGCACCGACTCGCACACCACGATGGTCAACGGCCTCGGCGTGCTGGGCTGGGGCGTGGGCGGCATCGAGGCCGAGGCGGCGATGCTCGGCCAGCCGATGTCGATGCTCATCCCGCAGGTCCTCGGGTTCAAGCTGCGCGGCGAACTGCCCGAGGGCGCGACCGCGACCGACCTGGTGCTGACCGTGACGCAGCGGCTGCGCGAGAAGGGCGTCGTGGGCAAGTTCGTCGAGTTCTTCGGCCCGGGCGTCAGCGCCCTGCCGCTGGCCGACCGCGCGACGATCGGCAACATGAGCCCCGAGTTCGGCTCGACGTGCGCGATCTTCCCGATCGATGCCGAGACGATCCGCTACCTGACGTTCTCCGGCCGGCCCAAGGAGCTCACCGACCTCGTCGAGGCCTACGCCAAGGAGCAGGGCATGTGGCACGACGAGGGCGCCGAGGAGCCGACCTACTCCGACACGATCGAGCTCGACCTGGCCGACGTCGTCCCGTCGATCGCCGGCCCCAAGCGCCCGCAGGACCGAGTGTCGATCTCCGAGGCCAAGGGGCGCTTCGCCGAGGCGATCAAGGACTACACGCCCGGACCCGAGGTCCAGAACGGCGAACGGGCCATCGAGGACGAGGCGCCGCTGGCCACGGTCACGCAGCGTGGCGCCAAGGTCGACCTGGCCAACGGCCAGACGTGCGACCTCAACAACGGCGACGTCGTGATCGCCGCCATCACCTCGTGCACGAACACCTCCAACCCCTC
This sequence comes from Solirubrobacteraceae bacterium, assembly GCA_033855575.1. Taxonomy (GTDB): domain Bacteria; phylum Actinomycetota; class Thermoleophilia; order Solirubrobacterales; family Solirubrobacteraceae; genus BP-464. The sequence continues at coordinate 1,737 of JAWVFY010000039.1, read as the reverse complement.
GGTCATGCTCGGCGCCGGGCTGCTGGCCCGCAACGCACTGGAGAAGGGCCTGCGGAGCAAGCCTTGGGTCAAGACCTCGCTGGCCCCAGGCTCGAAGGTCGTCACCGAGTACCTCGATCGCGCCGGGCTGACCGAGCCGCTGGAGGGCCTCGGCTTCAACCTCGTCGGCTACGGCTGCACCACGTGCATCGGCAACTCCGGTCCGCTGCCCGACGAGATCTCCGCGGCGGTCAACGAGCACGACCTCGCCGTGGTCAGCGTGCTGAGCGGCAACCGCAACTTCGAGGGCCGCATCAACCCCGACGTCAAGATGAACTACCTGGCCTCGCCGCCGCTCGTGGTGGCCTACGCGCTGGCGGGGACGATGGACTGGGACCCGCTCACCGAGCCGTTCCCGGGCTCCGACGTGATGATGGCCGACATCTGGCCGTCCGAGCACGAGATCGCGCGGACGATCGAGGAGGCGGTGCAGTCGGACATGTTCCGCAAGAGCTACGCCGAGGTCTTCGAGGGCGACGATCGCTGGAACTCGCTCGAGGTGCCCGAGGGCGACACGTTCGCCTGGGCCGACGACTCGACCTACGTGCGCAACCCGCCCTACTTCGAGGGCCTGCAGCGCGAGCCGGCCGAGCTGACCGACATCGAGGGGGCGCGCGTGCTGGCCAAGCTGGGCGACAGCGTGACCACCGACCACATCTCGCCGGCTGGCTCGATCAAGGAGGACTCCCCCGCCGGGCGCTATCTCAAGGACCACGGCGTCGACAAGCGCGACTTCAACTCCTACGGGTCGCGGCGCGGCAACCACGAGGTGATGATGCGCGGCACGTTCGCCAACATCCGCCTGCGCAACGAGCTGGCGGGGGTGGGTGGGGATCCGCTTCCAGAGGGAGGCGTGACGGTGAAGGACGGCCAGGAGATGGCGATCTACGACGCCGCGATGGCCTACGTCGAGGAGGGGACGCCGCTCGTCGTCCTGGCGGGCAAGGAGTACGGCTCGGGCTCGTCGCGCGACTGGGCGGCCAAGGGCACCAACCTGCTGGGGGTGCGGGCGGTGATCGCCGAGAGCTTCGAGCGCATCCACCGCTCCAACCTCGTGGGCATGGGAGTGCTTCCGCTGCAGTTCGCCGATGGCGAGAGCGCCGGGTCGCTCGGCCTGAGCGGCGAGGAGGAGTTCAGCATCGCCGGCATCGCCGAGCCGCTCAACGCCGGCGAGCGGCCGCCCCGCGACGTCACCGTGAGGGCGGGCGACAAGGAGTTCACCTGCCGCGTGCGGATCGACACGCCCAAGGAGGCGCTGTACTTCCGTCACGGCGGAATCCTCCAGTTCGTCCTGCGCCAGTTGCTCGATCCGGCCTGACGGCGCCCGGTCGCTAGGGTGGCGCGCTATGGCCCTTCCCGAGGCGCTGCGCGACCTGCTGACCAATCACGGGCCTTCGGGCTACGAGCGGGCGCCCGCGGCCGTCTGGCGCCGCCACGCCGAGGCGTTCGCCGAGGTCGAGGCGGACACCCTGGGCTCGTCGACCGCCCGCGTCGCCGGGACGGCGGGCGGGCCGACCGTGGCGGTCGTCGGCCACATCGACGAGATCGGGCTGATCGTCACCCACGTCGACGACAAGGGCTTTGCCTGGTTCACGGGGGTCGGCGGCTGGGATCCACAGGTGCTCATCGGCCAGCGCGTCTCGGTCTCGACGCGCGATGGCGCGGTTCCCGGCGTCGTCGGCCGCAAGCCGATCCACC
>JAWVFY010000038.1:0-6959 GCA_033855575.1 Solirubrobacteraceae bacterium | reverse complement strand
GCCCGCCCGGCCCGGGCGGATGGTGCTGTGCGCGCTGGTCGCCGCCGCAGTCGCCGCCGGCGCTCACGCCGCCGCCCGGCAGCGTCGGCTGGTGCGGACCGCCGTGCTCGTGGTGCTGGTCACCGTCGCTGTCGCGGCGGTGCTGCTCGCCGCCGGCGCCCCGCTCCGCCTCCTGGCCCCCGCGCGCTGGGGCGGCCTGGCGTCGGGGCTGGGGCAGGGCCTGCAGTCCCTGCCGGGCATCGGCGTGCCCTACCAGGGGGTCGACCCATGGGTGCACGTGGTGCTGGTGGCCGGCGGCGGGCTCCTGATCGTCCTGGGCGCGCTGCTGGGGATCCGGGCGCTGCATCGCGGCACGCGCCCGCTGGGCGCCGCTGTCGTGCTGGTCACGACGTACGCGATCCCGGTGGTCGAGCACGCCCCGCGGCACGGCTACCTCTGGGGCGCGCTGCTCACCGTGCTGCTGGGGGGCCTGCTGTGGGGCGACCGGCTCGACCGCGCCCACGGGCCGGTCGCCGGGGTCTTCGTCGCCGTCGCCCTCGGCGGTGCGCTGGCGGTCTCACCGGGCCTCGACACCGGCAAGCCGTGGGTCGACTACCAGGGCATCATCGACTCGCTGAGCACGCCGCCGGCGATCGCGTTCGACTGGAACCACGGCTACGGCCCGTTGCACTGGCCGCGTGAGAACCGCGAGATGCTGCGGGTCGCGGCCAGGACGCCCGTCTACTGGAAGGCCACCGACCTCGACGACTTCAACGGGGTGGCGTGGCGCGTCGACCGGACCCTGCGCCCCGGTGTCGACGCCGAGATCACGCCGGCGCATCGCGGCTGGCGCGAGCAGCTCCGCGTGACGTTCCGCGACCTGCGCAGCCCGAACTACGTCGGCGCGGGGACCGCCCTGAGCGTCGAGAAGTCGCCGCGCTTTGCCGTTCCGTCGGCCCCCGGGACGTTCGCCACCGGCCACGACCCGCTGCAGCACGGCGACTCCTACCTGATCGACGTCTACGCACCGCGCCCCAGCGAGCTCGAGATGGCCTCGGACGGGAGCGACTACCCGACGTTCGCGACGAGCTCCTACCTCTCGATGGGCCTGCCCCAGTCGGTGGGCGGACCGGCGCCCGCGCTGACGTCGGGCACGCCGAGCACCCTGGGCCCGGTCCAGGTGCGCTTCGAGCAGTTCGGGCTGTTCGGGCCGCCGAGCGCCTTCGACCCGGACACCGGCCATGTCCTCGCCGACGGCGCAGGGCTGCTGCGCCGCTCGCAGTACGCGCCGATGTACGACCTGGCGCTGCGGCTGCGCGAGCAGTCCTCGACCCCCTATGAGTTCATCCGCGCCGTCGAGGCTCACCTGGCCGCCGGCTTCGCCTACACCGAGGACCCGCCGGCGCCCAAGCCCGGGCGCCCGCCGCTGGTGTCGTTCCTCTTCGACACCCACGAGGGCTACTGCCAGCAGTTCAGCGGGGCCATGGCTCTGCTGCTGCGCATGGGCGGGGTGCCGGCGCGCGTGGCCTCGGGCTTCACGCCGGGGACCTACGACGCCGGCCGGCGCGAGTGGGTGGTCCGCGACGTCGACGCCCACTCATGGGTCGAGGCCTACTTCCCCGGGATCGGGTGGGTGACGTTCGACCCGACGCCGGCGGTCGCTCCGCCGCACGACCAGCTGGCCAACGGGCCCGCACCTCCCGACGCGCGGCCGAAGGCGCTGCGGCCCGATCCCCGGCGCGCCGACGTCCCCGGCCGCGCCCCGTCGGCGGACACAGCCACGCACCACGGCACGCCGGTCCCGGTGTGGCTGATCGTCCTCGGCGCGCTGGCGGCGAGCTTCGGCGCCGGTGGCGCGGCGGTGGCCGTCCGCAGCCGTCGGCGTTTCGCCGACGTGCCGACCGAGCTCGCCGAGCTGCACCGCGCGCTGCGCCGCACCGGCCGCTCGCCGCAACCCGGGGTGACGCTGCGCGCACTGGAGACGCGCTACGCGCGGACCGCTCCCGGAGCCGCGGCCTACGTGGCCGCGGTGCGCCTCGCGCGCTTCGGTGGGCGGGCGTCCGAGCCCTCGCCCGAGCAGCGCTCGGCGCTGCGCTCGGAGCTCGCCGCGGGCCTCGGATGGGGTGGCCGACTGCGGGCCTGGTGGGCCCTTCCGCCCACCAGGAGGCGTCCGCGCCCTGTCTACACTCCGGACTGATGGACGGCGCGTACGACCTGTTCCAGCGTGGGAGTGCGCTCCTCGACCAAGGGGACTTCCACGCCGCCGTGATCCCGCTCACCAGGGCCCGCGATCTCGAGCCGGACAAGGACTCGGTCCGCGAGGCGCTCGGCCGCGCGCTGTTTCACACGCAGCGTTACGAGGCGGCACGCGAGGAGTTCGAGGCGGTCGTCGAGCACGCGCCGACCAACGACTACGCGCTGTTCTGTCTTGGGCGCGCACTGCAGCTCCTGGGCCGTCACGCGGAGGCCCGCCACCCGCTGGCGCTGGCCAGCAACCTGCGTCCCGAACGCCGCGACTACCGCGTCTATCGGGACCGGGCGCGCCGCCGCGCCTAGTCCCCTGGGGGACCCCGGCGGTGCTATTCTCGCTGCACAGCTTTCGAGTCGGGCAGCTGCCCGGCGCCGTCGTACCGAAAGTGGGCGCTCGCCCGCTTTTTTTATTGCCGTAAAGGAGGAGTGATGAGCAGCATCCAGACCCAGATCGAGGAGCGACTCGCCGAGCGCGAGCCCGCGGTCGAGGTCCTGCTCGCCGAGGTGCTCGGCGGCCAGACGGTGCGGCTGTTCATCGATCATCCCGACGGCATCACGCTCGAGCTGTGCGAGCGCGTCACCCAGGCGCTGCCGGAGATCCGCGAGCGCTACGCGCTGGAGGTGTCCTCTCCGGGCACCGAGCGTCCGCTGACCAAGCCCGACCACTTCCGCCGCTACCTCGGCCGCCGCGCCCGCGTGCGCACCCGCGGCGATCACGATGGCCGCTCCACCTTCACCGGCGAGCTCGTCGGAGCCAGCGACACCGAGGTCATCCTGGCCGCGGACACGGGGATCGTGCAGATCCCCTATGCCGACATCAACCGTTCGAATCTCGTCGAGGAGTAGTCCCACATGAGCCGCGAGATCCTGGATGCCATGCATGCCCTCGCCGTCGAGAAGGGCATCGCCACCGACAAGCTGCACGACGCCCTCGAGGACGCGCTGCAGTCGGCCTACAAGAAGCAGCCCGGCGCCGCGAAGTACGCGCGGGTCGAGCTCGACGACGAGACCGGCGACTTCCGCGTCTACGAGCTGATCGTCCCCGAGGAGCTCGAGGACCAGCTGCTGGTCGAGGCCGTCGAGGAGGCCCGGACCGTCGACCCCGAGACGGGCGAGATGATCGAGCCCACCGACCCCGAGATCGACCCGGCGAAGTTCGAGGAGTTCCGCGATCAGATCGACGAGCGCGACGTCACGCCCGACGACTTCGGCCGGATCGCCGCTCAGACCGCCAAGCAGGTGATCCTCCAGCGGATCCGCGAGGCCGAGCGCGACATGATGTTCGAGGAGTACCAGGACCGCGTGGGCGAGCTGATCACCGGCATCGTCCAGCAGAAGGACTCCCGCTACACGCTGATCCAGCTGCGCGAGCGCGTCGAGGCGCTGCTGCCCAAGGGCGAGCAGGTCGAGGGCGAGCGCTACGAGCACAACCAGCGCATCAAGGCGGTCATCAAGGAGGTCTCGAACTCCACCAAGGGCCCGTCGATCATCGTCTCGCGGCGCGACCCCGAGCTGATCAAGCAGCTCTTCGAGCTCGAGGTCCCCGAGATCGCCGACGGTCTGGTCGAGATCGCCAACGTCGCCCGCGAGCCGGGCTATCGCTCGAAGATCGCGGTCATCTCGCACGCCGACGGCGTGGATCCCGTCGGCGCCTGCGTCGGCCCCCGCGGCTCGCGCGTGCGCATGGTCGTCTCCGAGCTGCGCGGCGAGAAGATCGACATCATCCCCTACAACGACGAGCCCGCCCGCTTCGTCGCCAAGGCCCTGTCGCCCGCGCGCGTCCGCGAGGTGCTCGTCGACGACGACGCCAAGCAGGCCACCGTCGTGGTGCCCGACGACCAGCTCTCGCTGGCCATCGGCCGCGAGGGCCAGAACGCGCGGCTGGCCGCCCGGCTGACCGGCTGGCGCATCGACATCCGCTCCGAGACCGACTTCGCCACCGAGGAGTCAGAGGGCGGCTACGAGGAGCAGGAGACCAGCGGCCGCTGCGCGGCGATCCTCACCTCGGGCCGGCGCTGCCCCAATGCCGCACTGCCGGGGTCGCACTTCTGCGGCCTGCCGGTCCATCAGGCGCTGGAGGGCACAGGAAGCGTCTACGTGGGCGGCGAGCCGCCCGCGGGCGGGGAGATCCCCGATGACGCGCCCGAGTCCGACGAGAGCGGCGAGATCGCCGCGGAGGCGCCGGGTCCCAACGGTGCCGACGCCGGCACGGAGGCGCCGGACGAGCCCGCCGCGGAGCCCGAGGGCTCCGCCGTGAGCGAGGTCTCCGAGGAAGCGAGCTCATAGCGGAACGCGGGCCACGGCGGCGCTGCGTGGGGTGCGGGGAGACCTGGCCCAAGCACGCGCTCGTGCGGCTCGCACTGGACGCAGACCGCGTCGTGGTGGATGCTCGTGCGGTCCGGCCGGGGCGCGGCGCGTACGTCTGCGACGCCGGTTGCCTGCGGCGTGCGGTCGCCGAGCGGGCCCTTCCGAGGGCCTTCCGGCGGGCCGTTGTGGCTGATGTGGACACCCTAGAATTGGATGGCTGATGGCGGAAAAGCGCGTATTCGAGATCGCGAAGGAGCAGGGCCTGTCCTCACGGGAGGTCGTCGCGCGCCTGAAGGAGGCCGGCCTCGACGTGTCGGCGGCCGCCTCGCCGGTCGACGAGGCCGTCGCGCTGAAGGTCCTGGCCAACGGTGGGGCCCCCAAGGACGAGCCCAAGCCGATCTCCAAGCGCCGCAAGGCGGCTGAGGAGAAGGCCGCCGCCGCCAAGGCCCAGGCCGAGGCCGAGGCGCGCGAAGCACAGGAGGCCGAGGAGGCACGGGCCGCCGCCGCGGCGGCGCAGGCCACCGACGAGGCCGAGGCCGAGGCGCAGGCCAAGGCCGACGCCGACGCCCAGGCGCGTGCCGACGCCCAGGCCGAGGCCGACCGCGCCGCTGCCGCGCTGCGCGCGGAGGAGGAGACCGCCGCTGCCGCCAAGGCGCAGGCCGACAAGGAGGTCGCCGCCGAGCGCGCCGCTCCGCCCGCTCCGGCGCCCGCGCAAGCCCCGGTGGCGAAGTCCAAGGCCGAGCTCAAGGCGGAGGCCAAGGCCGAGGCTGCCAAGCAGGGAACCACGCCCCGCGCCGCCGCGGCGAAGGCCAAGGCCGCGCAGGCCGAGGCCGCCCCCGCCGAGTCCGCGGACGAGCCCAGCGTTGACGCCGCGGTGGCTGAGGCTCCCGCCGCGGGCCAGGAGGCAGCCGTCGAGGGCGCCGACGGCGCTGCGACGACCGACAAGCCGGCGCCCGGCAAGGGTCCGCGCATCGTCTCGCTGCCCGAGAAGCGCCCCACCCGCGGCTCGAGCAAGGGCGAGTCGGCGCCCGGCGCTGGCAGCGGGCCCGGCAAGCGCCGCGTCGTCATCGACTCCCAGGCCGCGCGCCGCGGCCCCGGCGGGCCCGGTGGCCCCGGCGGTGGCCCCGGCGGCCCGATGCGTCGGCCCACGCGCCGCCGCGGCCGTCGCCGCCGCGAGGTCCTCGAGGAGGTCGCCGCGCCGATCGCCGAGGACGCGCACACCCGGACAGACGTCGCCCGGATCCGCTCGGGCTCCACGGTGAAGGACGTGGCGGAGTACCTCGGGGTCAGCACGCCCGACGTCATCCGCAAGCTCATGTCGCTCGGCGAGATGGCCACGCTGACCCAGACGCTGGCCGACGAGGCCATCCAGGTGCTGGCCGACGAGTTCGACAAGAAGATCGAGATCGTCCACGCGGCCGACGAGGTCGAGGAGGCGATCGCCTACGAGGACGACGACGAGGAGCTCGTCGCGCGCGCGCCGGTGGTGGTGATCATGGGTCACGTCGATCACGGCAAGACGTCGCTCCTCGACGCGATTCGCGAGACCGACGTCACCGCGGGCGAGGCCGGCGGCATCACCCAGCACATCGGCGCCTATCAGGTCCACCACGGCGACTCGGTGATCACGTTCCTCGACACACCGGGCCACGAGGCGTTCACGGCCATGCGCGCCCGCGGCGCGCAGGTCACCGACATCGCCGTGATCGTGGTCGCCGCCGACGACGGCGTCAAGCCGCAGACCAAGGAGGCCGTCGACCACGCCAAGGCCGCCGGTGTGCCGATGCTCGTCGCGGTCAACAAGATCGACAAGGAGGGCGCCGACCCCACGCGCGCCCGGACCGAGATGACCCAGCTGGGCCTGCAGCCCTCCGACTGGGGCGGCGACACCGAGTTCGTCGACGTGTCGGCCAAGACGCGCGAGGGTCTCGACACGTTGCTGGAGACCATCCAGGTCGTGGCCGACCTCCAGGAGCTGCGCGCCAACCCCGACACCGATGCCTCGGGCGTCGTCATCGAGTCCAAGCTCGACCCGGGTCGCGGCCCGGTCGTCACGCTGCTCGTCCAGCGCGGCACGCTCGAGGTCGGCGACGCGATCGTCGCCGGCGCCAACTGGGGCAAGGTCCGCGCGATGCAGGACTACGCCGGCAACCGGGTCCCCGACGCACAGCCCGGCGAGCCGGTCGAGATCCTCGGCTTCGACGGGGTTCCCGACGCCGGCGAGCCCTTCCGGGTGGTCGACAGCGACCGCACCGCTCGCACCCTGGCCGGCGAGCGCGCCACGCGCCTGAAGACCGAGATGCTGGCCCGCCGCTCGGGCCGCAAGGTGTCCTTCGAGGATGTCTTCAAGCGCGCGCAGGTCGGTGAGGCCAAGGGCCTGCAGCTCGTGCTGAAGTCCGACGTCTCGGGCTCGCTGGAGGCCT
>JAWVFY010000037.1:0-6622 GCA_033855575.1 Solirubrobacteraceae bacterium | reverse complement strand
AGAGGCGCGTCACGTGCCGGGCGCGTTGTCCTTGCCCATGAGCAGGCGACGGACCATGTGCATCGCCACGGTCGTCGAGCGGTCGCGGACGTCGACCCGTGCGCCGGGCAGCGTGGCCGAGCGGGTCAGCCGCCGGTCGCCGGGCCCGGCCACCGAGAAGCACACGAAGCCCACCGGCTTGTCCTCCGACCCGCCGCCGGGCCCGGCGACCCCGGTGACACCGACGCCCACGTCGGCGCCCAGCGCCTCGCGCGCGCCGTCGGCCAGCGCCTCGGCGACCTCGGCGGACACCGCGCCGCGGGCCGCAATCAGCGCCGGATCGACGCCGGCCAGCTTCGTCTTTGCCTCGTCGGAGTAGACCACCACGCCACCGAGGACGTAGGCGGAGGAGCCCGGCCGCTCGGTCAGCCGGCCGGCCAGCAGCCCGCCGGTGCAGGACTCGGCGCTGGCGATGGTCAGGCCGCCGTCGCGCAGGAGGGCCGCCACCTGCTCGTCGACGGTCGACCCGTCGTCGCTGAACAGCGTGTCGGCGTGGCGCTCGCGCACCACCGAGGCGAAGGCCGCGTAGGCGTCGGCGAACTGCGGCTCGAACCGCGTGACCACCTCGACCTCGCCGCGGCGCAGGCAGGTCGTGATCTCCAGGCCCTCCAGGCCGCCGCCGTCCTCGCCCTCGGCGACGCGCAGCGTCTCGGCGATCTCCGACTCCGGGATCCCGAACAGACGCAGCATCTCCTGGCGGTACTCGGTGGCGCCCGCCACCGCCGCGCGGAACGCCTCGGTCTGCGTCGCTGTGGTCCACAGCGGCTGCAGCTCGCGCGGCGGGCCCGGAAGGACGACCACCGTCGGGGCAGCGCCGTGCGGCGGCGGCACCACGAGCCCCGGAGCGGTCCCGACCGGCTCGAGCACCGTCGCGCCCTCGGGCACCAGCGCCTGCTTGCGATTCGACGCGCGTAGGGCCTCCGGGTCCAGCCCGGGCCAGCGCGACAGCAGCGGCTCGAGGATCTTCCAGATCCGCTCCTCCAGCGCGGCGTCGAGCGCCGAGGGACGGCCCTGGAAGTCGCCCACCACCCTCGCGGTCAGGTCGTCGGCGGTCGGGCCGAGCCCGCCGCTGGTGACGATCAGGTCCATCCCCTCGTCGCGGAAGAAGCGCAGCGCGCCCGTGATGTCCTCGGGCCGGTCGCCGACCACGGCGATGTGGGCGATGTCGACCCCGATCTCGCGCAGCCGCTCGGCCAGCCACGGCCCGTTGCGATCGGTGACGCGCCCGGTGAGGACCTCGGTGCCGGTGACGATGATGCCCGCGCGGGCGCTCACGGCGCGCAGACCGGCGCCTGCGCCGAGGGCAGCGCCGACCGGCGACCGGTGTGGTCGACCAGGTAGGAGATCCCGTTCTGCACGGCCGGGACCGGGACGGTTCGGCCGTTGATCTTCATCACCAGGTTCCCGTTGCCGAAGGTCATCTTGAACCGCCGGGAACGGTAGACGGGCAGCGAGTCGCCGGGCGAGATGATCCGGCCGTTGATCAGCGTGCGCTTGCCCGCTGCCTGCAGGCAGACCCACACCGGACCGGTCGGTCTCAGGCGCAGGCGGGCCACGGAGGTGGTCGTCGTCGTCGCCGCGCCCGCACGGCCCGCCCTGGCGCCCTTGCGGTGGGCGGGCGTGGTCTTGGCGTGTCGCGCCGTGCTCGGGGTCGTCGCCGGGGGCTTGGCCCCGTCGCTTCCGCCGCTGTTGCTGCCCAGCAGGATCAGCAGGCCGACGAGCGCCACGACGAGCGCCGCGACCGCGACGTCGCGGCCGACCCCGGGCGGCGGGCCGCGGCGGTTGCGATCGCCCCGCCCCGGAGGGGCGATCGGCAGCAGCTCGTGCTCGGAGAGCCGCTCGTGGCCGAGCTTGTACTCCTCCAGCAGGGCGCGGGCGTCGAGCCCCAGCGCCTCGGCGTAGGTCCGCAGGAAGCTCTTGAGGAACGTGGGGCCCGGCAGGAGGTCCCACTCCTCGTTCTCGAGGGCGCGCAGGTACTTGGCGCGGATCTTGGTCTGCGCCTCGATCTCCGAGATGTCGATGCGTTGGCGCATGCGCGCCTCGCGCAACGTCGCGCCAATGTCGGGCATGACGGCCTCAGGCTACTCAGCCGGTTCGCCCACGGGCGCCGGTGCAACGGCCGTGTCAGGGGCGACCCGGTCGCCGCGCTCCGCGAGGCCGGCGAGCACGCGCGGCAGATCGGCTTCGGTGACCAGCACCGAGCGCGGCTTGGAGCCCTCGTAGCCCGAGATCACGCCGCGGCGCTCGAGCATGTCGATCAGCCGGCCGGCTCGCGTGTAGCCCAGCCGCAGACGCCGCTGGAGCATCGACGTCGAGGCCGTGCCCATCTCCACGACGAGCTGTATCGCGTCGCCCAGCAGGGCGTCCTCGTCGGGGTCGAACTCGTCGTCGCCCTTGGCCTCGAGCTCGGGAGGCTCGACCTCCTCGAGCAGGTCCTCGCGGAGCTCGGGCTCGCCCTGGCGCGCCCAGAACGACGTCAGCTTCTCGATCTGCGCCTCGTCGATGTAGGCACCCTGGATGCGCTGCAGCTTGGAGGACCCCACCGGCGAGAACAGCATGTCGCCCTGGCCGAGCAGCGACTCGGCGCCGTTCTGGTCGAGGATCACCCGTGAGTCGGTCTGCGAGCTCACGGCGAAGGCGATCCGCGACGGGACGTTGGCCTTGATCATGCCCGTGATCACGTCCACGCGCGGGGACTGGGTGGCCAGCACCAGGTGGATGCCGACGGCGCGCGCCTTCTGCGCCAGGCGGATGATCGAGTCCTCGACGTCAGCCGGCGCGACCATCATCAGGTCGGCGAGCTCGTCGATGACGCACAGGATGTAGGGCAGCGGGTCGTCCTCGGCAGCGAGGCGGTACGCGTTGAGCTCGGGCAGCGAGCGCGTGCGGGCCATGGCCATGATCCCGTAGCGCCACTCCATCTCGCGGACGAGGTTCTGCAGTGCGTTGGCGGCGCTGCGCGGCGACGTGATGACCGGTGTGAGCAGGTGCGGGACGGCCTCGTAGTGGTTGAGCTCGACCTGCTTGGGATCGACCAGCACGAGCTTGACCTCGTCCGGGCGCGCCTGCAGCAGGACGCTGGAGAGCATCGCGTTGATGCAGCCCGACTTGCCGGCGCCGGTGGTGCCCGCGACGAGGATGTGGGGCATCTTGGCCAGGTCGGCGCCGATCGCCTTGCCACTGACGTCCTTGCCCAGCCACACCGTGAGCGGCGACCAGTCCTTGGGCCGCGGCTGGAAGACGTCGCCCAGCGTGACGATCTTGCGCTGGGCGTTGGGGACCTCGATGCCGACGGCCTGCTTGCCGGGGATCGGCGCCAGGATGCGGAGGTCGGTGGCGGCCAGCGCGTAGGCGAGGTCGTCCTTGAGCCCGGCGACCTTGCTCATCTTCACGCCCGGCGCCAGCCGCAGCTCGTAGCGGGTGATGTGCGGGCCGGCGACCGCGCCGATGACCTGGGCCTGGACGCCGAAGTGGCTGAGCCCCTCGACGAGGCGCGCGGTGATCTTCTCCTGGCCGCGGGTGTCGGGCTTGAGCCCGTCGGCGGTCGAGAACCGCAGGACCCGCTGGGGCTCGGGGACCGCCCACTCCACGTGTGCCTCGACCTCGTGGCGCGGAAGGTCCTCGATCGCCTCCTCGTCGGGTTCGTCGGCGAGCTCGGGCTCGGCAGGCCCCTCGGGCTCCACCGGCTCGGCGGCGGGCTGGGCCACCTCGGGCTCGGCGGCCGGGGCGAACACGTCGATCGGCGGCAGCGTGAACTGGCGGGTGACCACCGGCTCGGCGTCCTCGGGCTCGGGGGGTTCCATCGCCGGGCGGCGCGCGAGGCCCCCGATCGCCGCGAGCTCCTCGGAGCCCCGGCGCAGCGCTCGCGTGGTGTCGGCCACGCCGGCCGACGTCGCCCGCAGCACCCCGGCGATCGACGCGCCCGTGACGAGCAGCAGGCCGGCGAGGAACAGGAAGACCGCGATCAGGTGCGCGCCCAGCGGGCCGAAGGCCGAGGCGCACGCGTAATGCAGCGCGTCGCCGAGGATCCCGCCGCGGAACTCGAACAGCATCGGCTTCCACTGCACCGTCGCCACGCCCGGCCCCAGTCCCAGCGTCCCGTTGGCCAGAGCCAGGGTCGAGGCCATCAGCAGGCAGGCGGCGCCGGACCGGTAGGGCCGCACCGTCGGCAGCACGGGGCGCAGCACGGTCAGCGTGCCGGCGGCGACGAAGGCCACGGGGGCCGCGTAGGCGATCTCGCCGGCGAAGTAGCGGCAGGCCTTGACGATCCACGCGCCGGCATGGCCGCCGTCGAAGCCGAGGTACAGCGGGAAGGCCAGGAACACGCCGAGGCAGACCAGCGCCAGGCCCAGCAGGTCGAGGTGGTGCTGCTGGAGAACGGGCGCCCCGGAGCGGAAACCGCCCCATCCACCGGACCGCGTGGCTCGCCGCGCGGGCTTGCGGGTCGGCTTCTTCGTGGACTTCCGGGCAGGCTTCTTGGTCGCGGGCATCGCTCGGAGGCATTTCGACGCCACCGCACGTGACCCTGCACCGCGCACAGCCCTTGAGCGCACCTTGATCGGGCGATCTACCATCCGCAGGCAGAAGATGAGCCTTTCCGGGCGCAATCCGCGTGTGCTGGTGGTCGAGGACGACGAGGAGATCGCCGGGGTCCTGCAGCGCTCGCTGCGCCTCGAGGGCTACGACGTCCGCCTGTCCAGCGACGGCGAGGCCGCGCTGACCGACGCCCGGGCGTTCGTGCCCGATCTGGTGGTGCTCGACCTCGGGCTGCCCAAGCTCGACGGCATGGAGGTGGCGCGGCGCCTGCGCTCCGAGGACGACGTGCCGATCCTCATGCTCACGGCCCGCGACGAGGTCGACGCGCGGGTGGAGGGGCTCGACACCGGCGCCGACGACTACCTCGTCAAGCCGTTCGAGCGCCAGGAGCTGCTGGCCCGCCTGCGGGCCCTCCTGCGCCGTAGGCCGCCCCGCGGGTCAGCGAGCCTGGTCTGCGCGGACCTGCAGCTCAACCCCGACACGCACGAGGTCAGCCGCGGAGACCGCGAGATCGAGCTGACCCAGCGCGAGTTCGAGCTGCTCGAGTTCCTGATGCGCAACGAGAGGATCGTCGTGCCGCGCCAGCGGCTGCTCGAGGAGGTGTGGGGCTATGACCCCTTCGCCACCACGAACACGATCGAGGTCTTCGTCTCGAACCTGCGCCGCAAGCTCGAGAGCGGCGGCGAGGTGCGGCTGCTGCACACCATCCGCGGCGCGGGGTACGTCCTCCGTGCTTAGGCGCCTGCCCATCCGCTGGCGGCTCGCCGGCGGCTCGGCGATCCTGACGCTGGTCATCCTGCTGGCCTTCGCGCTGGTGGTCGGCGCGCTGACCACCCGGCGGATCCACGACGACTTCAACGTGCGCGTCTCCCACGGCGCCGACGACCTCAAGACCAGGATTCAGAGCAGCCCGGTCTACTTCGACCTGACGAGCGGCCGCTGGGTGCTCGACGCGCGGAGCCTCGAGGCGTTCGCCGCCGCCGACCGGGCCGTCGTCCGACTCGTTCAGGCCGACGGCTCGACGCTCGTCTACCCCGCCAAGGACCGCCATCACTTCGGCTTCCTGCCGATCGGCCAGGCGACGGTGACGCACGGCTACCGCGTCGAGACACGCTGGGTCCCGCTGCGCGGCGACTACAACCTGATCGCCGAGTACGGCAGGCCGCTCTCGGAGGTCAACTCGACCATCGACCGCGTGCGCTTCCTGCTCATCGTCGGCGTGCTCGGCGGGGCGGGACTCGCCCTGATGGCCGGTCTGGTCGTGGCCCGCAACGCGATGCGGCCGATCGCCCGGATGACCGCGACCACCCGCGAGATCGCGCGCACGCGCGACCCCGAGCGGCGGGTGCCGGTGCCCGCCGCCGACGACGAGGTGGCCGAGCTGGCCCAGACGCTCAACGACATGCTCGCCGCGCTGGCCGCTTCCAGCGAGGAGACCGAGGCGATGCTGGCCCGCCAGCGCCAGTTCGTCGCCGACGCCTCGCACGAGCTGCGCACGCCGCTGACCAGCGTGCTGGCCAACCTCGAGCTGCTGGCCGAGGACCTCCACGGCGACCAGGGCGAGGCGGCCCGCAGCGCACTGCGCTCCTCGCGGCGGATGCGCCGGCTGGTCGCCGACCTGCTGCTGCTGGCCCGCGCCGACGTCCGCGCGTATGCCGGCGAGGCCACGGCGTCCGACGCGGTGCCCCCGACCCTGACCGACCTGGCCGACGCCGTGGTGGAGGCCGCCGCTGAGCTCGAGCCGATCACCGAGGACCACGAGCTGACCGTCGACGCGGCGCCGGCGGTCGTGCAGGGAGCCCGCGACGACCTGCACCGGATGGCGCTGAACCTGCTCGAGAACGCGATTCGCCACACCCCACCCGGCACGCACGTGCACGCGGCGATCGTCCCCGGCGGCGACACGGTGCAGCTCGTGGTGTCCGACGACGGCCCCGGCATCCCTCCCGAGCTGCGCGACCGGATCTTCGAGCGCTTCGTCCGCGCCGACGGCGATCGCGGCGGGTCGTTCGGCCTCGGGCTGTCGATCGTCGAGGCGGTCGCCACC
>JAWVFY010000036.1:0-4569 GCA_033855575.1 Solirubrobacteraceae bacterium | reverse complement strand
CAGCGGCGTCCTCGACGTCCATTCCGGCGTCGTAGCGAGCGCGCGCCTCGTCGCGCACGAAGCGCAGGTAGCGCTGGACGTCGCGCACGCCGCCGGCGTCGGTGACCGGGCCGTGGCCCGGGACGAGGACCCGTGCCCCCAGCGCGAGGATCCGGTCGCAGGCGGTCAGCCAGTTGTCGAGGTCGGCCCACACGATCGGCGTGCCGTCGATGAACAGCAGGTCGCCGGTGAACACCGTCGCGGCATCGGGGACGTGGACGATCGTGTCGCCGCCGGTGTGCGCGGGGCCCAGCTCGACCAGCTCCACCGCGCGGTCGCCGACGGTCAGGTCGAGCCGGCCCTCGAAGGTCTGCGAGGGCGGCCGCACGGTGATGTTCGAGAAGTCGAACGGGCCGAACGCGAGGTCGACGAACGCGCGCAGGTCGGCCGGCAGCTCGGCGCTCTTCAGGCCGTGCAGCAGCTCGGGGGAGACCGCGGCCATCTCCGCGGCGGCGGTCTTCGACGCGTAGATCTCGGCTGTCGCCGGCAGCAGCTCATTGCCGAAGCAGTGGTCGGGGTTGGCGTGGGTGTTCATCGCCGCGTCGATCGGGTTCGCCTCGGTGATCGGCGCCATGGCGGCCAGCATCTCCCGTGTGAGCCGCAGGTCGTAGAGCGTGTCGACGAGCAGCGACGTCCCGCCGGCGGTGATCAGCCCGGCGTTGCTCCAGCCCCAGCCGCCGTCTGGTTGCAGGTAGGCGAACAGCCCGTCGCCGAGCTCGTGCAGCCCCTTCTCGTAGGCCACGGTCATCGGCGCATCCTCGCGTATCGTCCGGCCCATGAGCGCCTGCTACGTCCTGGACGCCGTCCGCACCCCCTTCGGCCGCTGCGGCGGGGCGCTGGCCGGCGTGCGGCCCGACGACCTCGCCGCCCACGCGCTGCGAACGCTCATGGACCGCTCGCCCGATCTCGACCCAGCGCAGATCGCCGACGTCATCTGGGGCGACGCCAACGGGGCGGGGGAGGACAACCGCAACGTCGGGCGGATGGCCGTGCTCCTGGCCGGCCTGCCGACGTCGGTGCCGGCGGTGACCGTCAACCGGCTGTGCGGGTCGAGCCTCGAGGCCGCGATCCAGGCCAGCCGCGCGGTCGAGGGCGGCGACGCGTCGGTCGTCGTGGTCGGTGGCGTGGAGTCGATGTCGCGCGCGCCGTGGGTGCTGCTCAAGCCCGAGCGCGGCTATCCGCGTGGCCACGAGACGCTCCACTCGACCACCCTCGGCTGGCGGATGGTCAACCCGGAGATGCCCGGCCAGTGGACGATCTCGCTGGGCGAGAGCGCCGAGAAGCTCGCCGGCCTGTACGCGATCGGCCGCGAGGCGCAGGACGCGTTCGCCGTGCGCAGCCACCGCAACGCGGCGCGCGCCTGGGACGAAGGCTTCTACGACGGCTGGGTGGTGCCCGTTCCCGGCACCGAGCTGGCCCGCGACGAGACGATCCGGCCCGACAGCTCCGCCGAGAAGCTCGCCGCGCTCAAGCCGGCGTTCGTCAAGGACGGCACCGTGACCGCGGGCAACGCGTCGCCGCTCAACGACGGCGCCGGCGCGATGCTGCTGGCCGACGAGGCCGGTGCCCAGGCCATCGGCCGCGAGCCGCTGGCCCGCGTGGTGTCGCGCGGCGCGTGGGGGGTGGACCCCGACGTCTTCGGCATCGCCCCGGTCGAGGCCGCCAACATCGCGCTGCGGCGCGCCGGCATCACCTGGGACGACGTCGCGGTCGTCGAGCTCAACGAGGCGTTCGCCTCCCAGTGCCTGGCCGACCTGTCGCAGTGGGACGGGCTGGACCCCGAGAAGGTCAACCCCAACGGTGGGGCGATCGCCATCGGCCACCCGCTCGGCGCCTCCGGTGTGCGGATCCTCGGCGGCCTGGCCCACGAGCTCAAGCGCCGCGGCGGCGGCTTCGGCGTCGCGGCGATCTGTATCGGCGTTGGTCAGGGGCTGGCCGTCGTCCTCGAGGCCGCCTAGCGGCGGGGCAGCGAGCGGAACTCGGCCAGCGCGCCCTGCTCGGCGAAGCCGCGCTCGGAGTCCTCCGAGAAGCCGGAGACCTCGTGGGCGTGCGCGCGCCACAGGCGGGGGTGGGCGGCCAGCCAGCGCTCCGCCGCCTCGCGGCCCGCCTCGATGAGGCGCTCGACGAAGACCTCGTCGAAGAGCAGGAACGAGAGCAGCTCGCCGCGGGCCCGGGCGCGCCCGCCCCCGAGCAGCCGCGAGAGCAGCAGGAAGTCGGGCGAGCGTAGGGCGCGCAATCCGCCGTAGCGCTCGCTGAGCACCTCCTCGGCGATCGCGCCCAGGGCGCCCCGGCGCTCGGGGGTGATCAGGGCATGGACGACCCGCCGGTACGGCGCGCGGCCGCGGGCCGCGCGGTAGGCACTGGCGCCGGGAGCGGGCCCGGTTGCGGCGTCCTCGGAGTAGAACGAGTTGATGGCCAGCATCCGGCGCACGTCGGCGGCCACCTGGTCGACGAGCAGCCCGTCGAGCACGTTGGCCGCCACGTCGGCGAAGTGCGGGACGCGCAGGTCGGTCGGCGGATGGCCGCGCTCCAGCGGCTCGAAGCCGACGACGATCACCCGGTCGGCGCCCAGCGCCAGGGCGGGGGAGAGCGGCGCGTTCATCCGCGTGCCGCCGTCGATGTAGTCGCCCGCCGCCCCGCGGGGGGTGGTGACCCGGACCGGCGGGAAAAGCATCGGGATCGCCGCCGAGGCGCGGACGTGCTCGCCGGTCAGGCGGACGGGGACGTAGCGGATCGTGCCGCTGCCGCGCGGCAGCGCCCCGCGCGACTCGACGAAGCCCACCGGCCCGGCGCGGTCGAGCGACGTCGCCACAACGCACACCGCTTCGACGACGCCCTTGCGGACGTTGCTGTGGAGCGCATCCCAGTCGATCCACCGCTCGAGGCTGTCGCGCAGTGGCCGCGGGTCCATCAGCCCGGGCAGGCGCAGCCCCGGCACCTCGAACAGCTCGCCGAGCGCGCGCAGCGCGAGCAGCGGCGCCCGCGGGCCGATCAGCGGCGCGATGACGTCGCCGCGGCGCATCGAACGCCAGCGATCGAGCAGCGCGGCCGCCTGCTCGGCGGCCGGAAGCGCGGCGACCGAGCCGAGCAGCGCCGCATTGATGCCGCCGACGCTCGTCCCGCAGACGATCGAGACGTGCTCGCCGCGCTCCTCGAGCGCCGGGAGCAGGACCGACAGCGCACCCGCCTCGAACGCGCCGCGCGCACCACCGCCCGGCAGGACGACGGCAACGCGCGGGCGACCGTTACGGGGCTCGCTCAGTGGCCGGTGATCTTCAGGAGAGACGCTGTGGCAAGGGCCATCGCCGCAGGGTCGACGGCGGGATTTCCGCGTGGCTTGCTGGTCATGGAAGCAGTGTGCGCGCCGGGGCCCGCCGGCGCCTTGGCCCGCCGGGCCAGACCTGCGCCCGGGAACTGTGCGCCGGGTCCACCCGAGATGCGAGGCTGCACCCGGCGGTATGCGCATATGACCCCCTCTGAACACCGGAAGCGGCTGGCCCTCTGGGCGGCCATCATGGGCTCGTTCGTCGCGGCGCTCGACAGCACCGCCGTCAACGTGGCCCTGCCGGCGATCCGCAACGACCTGGGGGGCGGGCTGGCGGCCCAGCAGTGGGTCTCCAACGGCTATCTGCTGACGCTGGGCTCGTTGATCCTCATCGGCGGCTCCCTGGGCGACATCTTCGGCGAGCGGCGGTTCTTCTCGCTCGGGGTCGCCGGGTTCGGGGTCGTCTCGGTGCTGTGCGCGGCGGCGCCGAGCATCGAGGTGCTGGTGGCCGGGCGGGCACTGCAGGGGATCTTCGGGGCGCTGCTGACCCCCAGTGCGCTGGCCGTCATCGTCGCCGCGTTCCCGGCCCGTGAACGCGGGGCGGCGATCGGCTCCTGGACCGCCTGGGCGGGGATCGCGGTGGTCGTCGGCCCGCTGGTCGGCGGCTTCCTCGTCGACGCCATCTCGTGGCGGCTGATCTTCGCGGTCAACGTGCCGTTCGTGATCCTGACGCTGGTGCTCGTCAACATGGCGGTCCCCGCGCGCGAGACGGCGGTGGAGCGCAAGCGTGTCGACTGGCTCGGCGCCGCGCTCACGGCCCTGGGGCTCGCCGGCCCGGTCCTGGCGCTGATCCGCGAGCCCGCCGTCGGCTGGTCGAGCGCCGAGGTGTGGGGTCCGGCGGCGGCGGGCGTGGTCCTGCTCGCGCTGGTCCTCGTGCACGAGCGCCGCACGCCCGAGCCGATGCTGCCGCTCGGGCTCTTCCGGCGGCGCAACTTCGCGTTCGGCAACGTCGAGACGTTCGCGATGTACGCGGGCCTGGGCGCCACGTTCTTCTTCCTCGTGGTCTTCCTGCAGCAGGTCGCGGGCTACTCGGCGCTGAAGGCCGGCCTGGCGACGACGCCGAGCTCGCTGGTGATGTTCGCCCTGTCGCGGCGCGCCGGCCGCCTCGCCGACCGGTTCGGGCCCCGCTGGTTCATGGGCGGCGGGCCGCTGCTGGGCGCGGCCGGCCTGCTGCTGTTGCTGCGCGTCGACGCGCACGTCAACTA
>JAWVFY010000035.1:0-8738 GCA_033855575.1 Solirubrobacteraceae bacterium | reverse complement strand
GACGGCGAGGGCGCCGTCGCGGACTTCGCCCTCGTCCCACTGGCGACGCCGCTGCTCGCCGGGCCGGGCGCCATCGCCACGGTCATCGTGCTCAGTCGTCAGCACCACAGCTTCGGCGGCCGGGCCTCGGTGATCATCGGGATCCTCTGCGCACTGGCGGCGGTCGGAGTGGTCCTGCTGACCGCCGAGCGGCTCAGTCGGGCGCTGCCCGCTTCGCTGGTCACCTTCCTCACGCGCGTCTTCGGCCTGCTGCTCAGCGCGATCGCCGTCCAGCTCGTGGTCGACGGCGTGCGCCACACCCTGCAAGCGGGCTGACAGATTTTGCGTTTTCGACCCAGTTCAGCGTCTACCATGCGCGACATGGAATCGTCCTCCGTGAGACGCAGCGACATGCTCAGCGCCTCGCCGCCGATGTTCGAGAATCGGCTCCTCGACTCCCTCTCGCGCGTGCACCCCGCGGTCCCCCCGGTGATCTTCGTCCCGGCGATCGTCGTGACGTTCGTGCTGGGCGTCGAGCGGATCGGCGTGGGGGACAGCGTCCTCGCGGTCCTCGCGGGCTACGTCGTCTGGACGCTCACGGAGTACTGGCTGCACCGCCTCGTCTTCCACTTCGAGCCGGAGGAGGGGATCGGCGCGCGCCTGCACTGGATCATCCACGGCGTCCACCACGACCATCCCAACGATCCGATGCGGCTGGTCATGCCACCCTCGGTCAGCGTGCCGCTGGCCTCAGCGTTCCTCGGGCTGTTCGTGCTCGTGGCGGGTTCGAGCTGGGGCGTCGCCCTGTTCTGCGGCTTCATCGCGGGCTACCTGGCCTACGACATGCTCCACTACCACACGCACCACCATCGCCCGAAGTCGCGCGTGGGTAAGCGGCTGCGCGAGCTGCACATGCGCCATCACTTCCAGGACGACGGGACCGGCTACGGCGTCAGCGCGCCGTACTGGGACCACGTGTTCGGCACCGCGCCGAAGCTGCGCGGGCGCGACAAGTAGGCGGATAGCCGCTCCACCTCGCGTTTGCGTGAACGGCGCATGCGGGAAGCCTGATTCAGGACCGCCGCAGGATGGGCACATCGGCGTCACATACCCCCGCGCCGCCCTCCTGTC
This sequence comes from Solirubrobacteraceae bacterium, assembly GCA_033855575.1. Classification (GTDB taxonomy): domain Bacteria; phylum Actinomycetota; class Thermoleophilia; order Solirubrobacterales; family Solirubrobacteraceae; genus BP-464. Next base: position 7,628 of record JAWVFY010000035.1, on the reverse strand, counting down.
GGCCGCATGCCTCGGAGCGGAACCCGCAGGCTTGCACATGGTGCCCGGACCCGTCTGATGGGTCCGGGCATCGTCCTTGCGGTGCCTCGCGCTGAAGGGATCGCCCCCCGCGCCGTCGAAAGTCACGGCGCCCATGAAGAGCACGACGCATGCACCCGCCGAGGCCGCAGGCCACCAGACGCTCTCGGCCTACATCCAAGCGCGCTTCGACGAGTTCAGCCGCTCTCAGAAGGACGTGGCGCAGTACATCGTCGACCATCTCGACGAGGTCGCCTTCCAGACTGCAGAGGAGCTCGCGCGGCGAGCCAACACCTCCTCGTCGACCGTTGTGCGCTTCTCCCAGGCCCTCGGGTTCGAGGGCTACCCGGAGCTCCAGGGCTCGGCGCGCGAGGAGTACCGCCGCCGGGTCGCCGACGGCACCGCGGGTGGCCCGGGCGGGGCCGGTGGGCCGGGGTCCTCGGCACCGCTGTTCAGCCTCGACCAGAACGAGTTCGAGACCGCGCTGGCCGCCGACCACGCCAACGTCGAGGAAACGGCGCGCAAGATCTCGCGCTCCGAGGTCGAGTCGGCCATCGATGCGATCGTCGACGCTGAGCGGCTGCTGGTCATCGGCACCGACCAGATGGCGTTCTTCGCCTCCTACCTGCGCCACCTGCTGATGCTGCTCGACCTGCGCGCCGAGACGGTCGCCTCGCCCTCCCAGGAGGCGCTGGCCAAGCTCGGTCGCGTTGACGAGCGCACCCTGGTCATCGGCCTGAGTGCGGGCCGCCCGCACCCGCTGGTGGTCCGGGCGATGAAGCTCGCGCGCCACCGCCACGCGACGACGATCGCCATCACCGACGCGACGCTTTCCGAGGTCGCCAAGCTCGCACAGATCCGCCTGTACTACTCGTCGAACTCGCCGGCCTACGTGCGCTCGCACGCGGCGCTGCTCAGCCTCATCCAGGCGCTGGCCTACGGGGTCTACTCGCGGGACACCGGCCGCTTCGAAGACCGCATCAAAGCCTTTCGGTTGAAGTAGGCGCTCGCCCGGGCGGGGCCTAGACTGGCCCCCATGCGCGAAGAAGCCACGTTCCGCGTCAAGACCGGCCTGGCCGAGCAGCTGCGCGGCGGCGTCATCATGGACGTCGTCGACGCCGAGCAGGCCAAGATCGCCGAGGACGCCGGCGCGGCCGCGGTCATGGCGCTCGAGCGGGTCCCGGCGGACATCCGCCGCGACGGCGGCGTCGCGCGCATGAGCGATCCCGTGATGATCAAGGGCATCCAGGAGGCCGTCACGATCCCGGTGATGGCCAAGGCGCGGATCGGGCACTTCGCCGAGGCCCAGGTGCTCGAGGCGCTCGATGTCGACTACATCGACGAGTCGGAGGTTCTCACTCCCGCCGACGAGGCCCACCACATCGACAAGTGGGCGTTCAAGGTCCCGTTCGTGTGCGGCGCGACGAACCTCGGCGAGGCGCTGCGGCGCATCGGCGAGGGCGCGGCGTTGATCCGCTCCAAGGGCGAGGCCGGCACCGGCGACATCGTTGAGGCCGTGCGCCACCTGCGCTCGATCACCGGCGAGATCAAGCGCCTGGGCACGCTCAGCGAGATGGAGCTGATGACGGCCGCCAAGGAGCACGGCGCTCCCTACGACCTGATCGTGTCGGTCGCCCGCGAGGGCAGGCTGCCGGTCCCGCTGTTCTGCGCGGGCGGCATCGCCACGCCGGCCGACGCGTCGCTGGTCATGCAACTCGGCGCCGAGTCGGGGTTCGTCGGCTCGGGCATCTTCAAGAGCGAGGATCCGGCCCCGCGCGCCCGCGCGATCGTCGAGGCGACGACGCACTTCGCCGACCCTCAGCGGGTGGCCAAGGCATCCGAGGGCCTCGGCCCGGCGATGGAGTCGCTGGAGGCGCGCAAGCTCGACCAGTCGCAGTTGCTCGCCGGCCGCGGTTGGTAGCACCGGGTTCCACACCGCTGATCGGCGTCCTGGCCCTGCAGGGCGGGTTCGCCGCGCACGCGACGATCCTGCGCGACCTCGGGGCCATGGTGCGCGAGGTCCGCGTCCCGGCCGACCTTGACGGCCTCGACGGCCTGGTGATGCCGGGCGGCGAGTCGACCACGATGACGCTCGGTGTGGAGCGCGAGGGCCTCGGCGATCCGCTGCGCGCCTTTGCTGCCTCGGGGCGGCCCGTCCTGGGTACCTGCGCAGGGATGATCATGCTCGACCGCGACCACCTCGGCGTGCTCGACATGCGCTGCGAGCGCAACGCCTTCGGCCGCCAAGCGCACTCGTTCGAGACCGACCTCGAGCTCGAGGGCGCGAAGGTGCGTGCCGTGTTCATCCGCGCGCCGTGGGTCGCCGAGGCCGGCCCGGACGTGACGCTCCTCGCCGAGGTCGACGGCCATCCGGTGGCCGTGCGCCAGGACAACGTCGTGGCCGTGGCGTTCCATCCCGAGCTGGCCGGCGAGCCGCGCCTGCACGAGGCCTTCCTCGACGCTGTCCGCGCCCGGGCCTGACATGGGCCTGCGCGGCGCGATCGGCCTGCGGACGGCGCTTCTCGCGCCGGCCCTGGCCCTGACCGCCTGCGGCACGGCGGCCGGCGGCCCCGACGCCGCGACGACCGCTGCGCGACCGGCGCCACGGCCCAGGCCGATCGTCCTGCTGGTGCCCGGCAGTGGGTTCCGGGGCTCGGGCGAGCACGGCGACTCCACGCTGTCGATCCCGACCCGCACGTGGCGGCGCTGGGGCTTCCGGACAGCGGTCGCCGCCTACCGCCCCGGCGCGGCCGGGTTGCGCGACGTGACCAACACCCTGCGGGCGGTCGCCGGCGCGGCGCCCACCGCGCCGCTGTGCGTCTACGGGGAGAGCTCGGGCGGGACGTGGGCGCTCGTCGCCGCGGCGGACTTCAAGGCGGTCAGCTGCGTCGTCGTCGCCGCCGCGCCGACCGACCAGGAGACGTGGGCGCACTCGCGCCGCCACGCCGCGCACGTCTTCGCCCACACCGTCTGGCCGGGGTACTTCGGGCCGCCGCCGCGCGACAACGCGTTCGAGCCCTACGACGTCTGGAAGGCCGCGCGGCCGGCGATTCCGGTGTTCGCCATCTACGCGGTCGGCGACCCGATCGTGCCCGCCCAGCAGGGCCAGCTCTTCACCCGGCTGGTGCCCGGCTCGACCCTGCGGGTGCTGCGCCCCGGGGCGCACCCCTTCGTGCACAGCCACGTCTCGGCCGGCGACTACGTGCGGGCCGTCGCCGAGGTCCGTCGCTTCGTTCTGGGCCGCGTGCGCGAGACGGGCTGAACGGCCGCTACGGCCTGGCGGTGGCGAGGGGGAAACGCGTCGGCGAGCTCGCGACCGACGAGCCCAGGGAGGACGTTGCCGCGCTGCGGCCGTGGTGCCCGCGCCGGGTGAGGAGCTCGATCGAGCCGCCGGCGATGAGCAGGATCACCAGGAGCGACACGACCGCCGGAAGCCACCGCTGACGGCCACGCCGTCCGATCGCCACCGGCTCGGCGGCGGCTTCAGGGCCGGGGCGCCAAGCGGCCGCGGCGGGGAGCGGCGCGGCGGGGGCTGGCTCGTCTCGCGCGAGGCTCCATTGCTCGGGCCCCGCGGCGGCCGCTGCCGGCCGGTCGGTCCCGGTCGCCGCCCGCGACTCCGGCAGCAGCCACCCCTCGGGCGACCCGGGGTGCGGCTGTTCGCCCTCAGCCGTGGTCACGGCGCCGTCGCGGTGGTTGGCAGAGCGCTGTGCGCATGAGAGACGGCGAGTTTGCCCGTTCCCGCGCGCTCCGGCAAGGAGTGCACGAGAGCTCGGCATCCTGCACCGGATGGTGTCTCGCGCTGCTACGGTTCCCGCCCGTCGGTGATCGGACGGCCGATGATCGCCGGGTCGACCACGTGAACGGGGCTTCTCGATATGTCACGCTGCGGGACTACCTGCGGGTGGCTCGGGAGCGGCGCGTGCTCGTCATCGCTCTGACGCTGCTGTTCGGCGGCGCGGCGCTTTTCTACTCGCTGCGCCAAACGCCCACCTACCAGGCCGAGGCGGCTCTCGAGTTCCAGAGCCAGAACACGCAGTCCTCGCTCGTCGGCCAGAACATCGACAACGGCGGGCAGACGCCCGACCAGCGCGCGGCCGAGGCCGCGTCGACGCTCATCCGCCTGCCGGTGCTCCAGCAGGCCAAGAAGATCCTCAAGGTCAAGGGTCCGGCGGCTGGGCTCGGCGGGCTCGTGAGTGCGGCCCCCGAGGCGGCGACGAACCTGGTGATCGTCACCGCCTCGACGGACAACGCCGAGGGCTCCGCACTGGTCGCCAACGCCGTGGCCCGGGCGGCCGTCAGGGTGGCCCACGACGACGCACGGGCCACCTACCTGCAGGCCGCCAACGCCCAGCTCCGAGTCCTACGCAGCCTGCCCAAGGGCCCGGGAGCCGCGTTCGTGCGCTCCGCGACCCAGCAGTCGGTGGTGCGACTGCAGCAGCTGGCTCGGGTGGCGTCGCCGGCCGTGATCAGGCGTCAGGCCACGGTGCCCGGCTCTGCAAGCAGCCCCCACACGGTGCGCACGACGCTGCTCGGCCTGCTCGTGGGTCTGACGCTCGGCCTGGTCGCAGCCTTTGCCCGGGACTCGCTGGACTCGCGCCTGAAGTCCTCGCAGCAGATCGCCGACGAGACGCATCTGACGACGCTCGGCCACATCCCCGAGTCTGCGCTGGGTCGCGGGGTCGCCCCGGGCAAGCGGCGCAAGGTCTTCTCCGAGGAGGATCTCGAGAGCTTTCGCATCCTGCGTAGCAACGTCGAGGTCCTCGAGAGCGAGCATCACCCCAAGCGGGTGCTCGTGACCAGCGCGCTCGCCGAGGAGGGCAAGTCCACCGTGTCGCTGGGCTTGGCGCTGGCGTACGCCAGCACCGGGAAGCGCACGCTTCTGGTCGAGGGAGACCTCCGCCGCCCGACGCTGGCGTCGCGGCTCGGCGTCAAGGCGTCACCCGGTCTGACGGACTACCTGCTCGGCCGGGCGACGCCGACCGAGGTCCTGCGGCCGATCTCGCTGTCGGCTCCCGGTGCCAACGGCAGCGAGCCGGAGACCATCGACGCCGCCCCCCTGGTGGCGATCCTCGCCGGGGCGACGTCGACGAACGCCGGCGACCTGCTTCGCTCGCAGCGCTCGCACGCGTTCTTCGAGCAGATCGCGTCGGTCTATGACGTGATCGTGATCGACAGCTCACCGCTGCTCGCCGTTTCCGACACGCTCGAGCTGGTGCAGCTGGCCGACGCAGTCGTGCTCTGCGTGCGGGCATCCCGGACGACGGGCGACCAGGCGCGCGCTGCCCGGGCGGCCCTGTCGCACTTCCCGGACCGGCCGGCCGGCGTCGTGGTCACGGGTGTCCGGCCCGATGATCCGGCGTACGGGTACGGCCCGTACTCCTACGGGGTGACGGCTGCGACCTGAGGGGCCGGGCGCGCGGCGGCGCGACCCAGCTGGGCGACGCCGAGCCCGACCACCATCCACCCGGCCACGACCGGCGGCGTGGCCACGAAGTTCGCGGTCATGAACTCGATCAGCATCGCCACGAGCGTGCCCGCGGCTGCGGCCGACAGCACCGAGCTGTCCGGGCCGCGCGTCCACACCGCGTGCCGCAGCAGCTCGACGAGCAGCAGCAGCATCGCGATCGCGAAGACGATCATCGCGGCGATCCCCTGGTCGTAGGCGATCATCAGGAAGGAGTTGTCGATCGTGTAGTAGGCGACGTCCGCGAACCGATGGGGGATCACCCCCGGGTCGCCCGCCCCGAGGCCGTAGCCGAACGGCCGGCCCTTCAGGGTCGTGAGCGTCGTGCGCCACTTGGTCAGCCGCTCCTGGAACGGCTCGTCCTGGCTGGGGGTCAGCAGGTTGGCGTAGCGGGCGCGCTTCTGGGGGTTGTTGAGGACGGCCGGATAGGCGACGACCGCGCTCGCGATGAGCACCACCGCGGCGCCGACCGCCACGCCGAGCCGCGGTCCCCGGGACCCGCGCGAGAGCACATGGACGACGATGATCGTCAGCCCGCCCGCCACCACCGCGGCGGCGGCGCCTCGCTGCGCCGATCCCAGGAGGCCGATGACGGCCAGCGGCAGACCGGCCAGGGCAAACCATCGGAAGATCCCCCGCCAGGAGATCGCAGCCGCGACCTGCAGCGGGATGGTGCAGGCCAGCCACAGCCCGAGGAGCGAGCCGTTGGGCAGCGACCCCTGCACCTTGAGGTCGTTGCTGGTGGCGATGCGGTTGTACTGGCGCTCGAACGCCGTCTTCTGCAGCGCCTGCTCCTGGCCGGACGTCCCGATCGCCCAGCGCAGCGCCGCGTAGGCCGCCACGAGCAGCGACACCACCACCATCGCGCGGGCCAGGAGCATGAGCGTGCGCCTGCCGAACCCTCCGTAGCCGATCACCAGCACCATCGATAGGAACAGGGGCGCCAGCCGGAACGCCCGGATCCCGTTCGCCAGCGAGCTGGTGGTGAACACCGCGATGATCGTGATGCCCAGGAAGGCGCCGAGCATCAGCAGTGCCGGCGTGGGGCGCACGGTCAGTCCCCGCCGTCCGACGAGCAGCCGGCCGACGATGCCCGCCCACACGCCATCGATGATCTTGTCGGTCACCGAGTCGGCGGGGATCCCGGTGAACGCCTTGATGCTGCCGTAGGTGCCGGTGATCAGGAAGATCAGAGCGAGGCTGGTGGTGGGGTAGCGGTTGGTCAGGTAGGCGCCGACGACCGCGGCGGGCACCACCAGCGCGTACTTGGGACTGGCGTTGAGATGCGACGGCAACAGCAACGCGAGGGCGACGGCCGCGGCCGCGCCCGCGACCAGGGGCAGCGCCGAGGTCCGCGATGGCCGGTGCAGCAGCGTCAGCGCGACGAGCGCCAGCGGGACGCCATAGGTCAGCGCCTGCGTGCCCTTGGTCCCTCCCGGAGGAGACTGCACGTAGCCGAACCGGATCGCCACAAGCGCCGTCGCCCACGTGAGCAGACCGGCGACGAGCAGCGCATCGCGCGGATCGACTCCGCGCATCGGCCACCAGCGAAACCTCACCATGACCGGGCCAAGAATAGATCAGCGCTGGGCGGCGCCGGCCAGGATCCCGTCGACGGCGTGCGCCGCGTGCTCCCACGTGAGGCCCGCGGCATGCGCGAGGCCGGCGGCGCGCACCCGGTTGCGCTCGGCATCGTCCTCGACGAGGGGCAGCACGGCGTCAGTCACCGCGGCCGGATCGGTGGGGTCGAAGAGCCGCGCGGCGTCGCCGCACGTCTCGGGAAGCGCACCGCGATCGCTGGCGGCCACCGGGACGCCCGAGCGCATCGCCTCGATGCATGGAAGCCCGAAGCCCTCGTGAAGCGAGGGCAGCACGAACGCCCGGGCGCCGGCGTAGAGCGACGGGAGCAGCTCCTCGGCGACGTAGCCCAGGCCGCGGATGCCTCCCACGTCGTCGGACTGGGGATGATGGGAGCGGCGCGTCCCGGCGGCGGCGAGGTCGATCCCGCGCGCATGCAACGCGGCGGCGAGCGGCTCGAGGACGCCGAGGTTCTTGCGCAGCCCCGCACCTCCGACCGTCAGGACGTAGGGCCGCTGCAGTCCCAGTGCGCGCCGTGCGGGCTCGGGATCGGTCGCCGACGAGAAGC
>JAWVFY010000034.1:0-5500 GCA_033855575.1 Solirubrobacteraceae bacterium | reverse complement strand
CGCGACGACGTCGTCGCGGCCCGGGAGGCCCTGCAGGCCGTGGCCGTCGAGCTCGGCATGGAGGTCGCCACCGAAGAGGACATCGGCAAGGTGTCGATCGTCGGCGCCGGGATGAAGTCCCACCCGGGCGTCGCCGCGAAGGTGTTCCGCACCCTGGGCGAGAATGAGATCAACATCGAGATGATCGCCACCAGCCCCATCCGGATCTCCTGCGTCGTCCGCGGCGACCGCGTCCCCGACGCCGTGCGCGCGCTGCACGCCGCCTTCGAGCTCTCCGGCCCCGACTCGATTCGGCCCGAGGAGCCGTTCGGACCCTTCTCTTGACCTCGCTATCGCAAAGCGATGCTGTGGGTCATTCCCTGAGAATCGCGATCGTCGGAGCGACGGGTGCCGTCGGCACCATCATGCGCCGCCTCGCGCGCGAGCGGTTCGCTGGTCACGAGCTGGTTGCGTTCGCGTCCGAGCGCAGCGCGGGGAAGACGCTCGACGACGGGCTCGTCGTCCAGCCGATTCGCGAGGACACGATCGAGGGTTTCGACCTCGCGCTGCTCAGCGCGGGCGCCGCGACCTAACGTGAGTGGGCCCCGCGGCTCGTCGCGGCCGGCGCGCTGTGCGTCGACAACTCGAGCGCGTTTCGGATGGATCCCGACGTGCCGCTGGTGGTCAGCGAAGTCAACCCCGACGCAATGGACGGCGCGCGCCGGGGCATCGTCGCCAACCCCAACTGCACCACGATGGTGGCGATGCTGCCGGCCAAGGCGCTGCACGACCTCTACGGCATGACCGACATGGTGGCCACCAGCTTCCAGGCCGCCGGCGGCGCCGGGCAGAAGGGCATCGACGAGCTCGCCGCCCAGGTCGGGCCGGTGGGGGAGGACGTCGCCCAGCTCGTCGAGGACGGCGCGACCGCGGCCGCGAAGGCCCAGCACTCCGTCCACGCTGCCACGCTGGCCTTCAACGTGGTGCCGGTGCTCGGTGCGCTCGGCCCCAACGGCTACACCGACGAGGAGATGAAGCTCCTCAACGAGTCGCGCAAGATCCTCGACCTGCCCGAGCTACGGGTCACGCCGACCTGCGTGCGCGTCCCCGTCATGGTCGGGCATTCGATCGCCGTCCGCGCGACCTTCGAGCGCGAGCCCGACCTGGCCGAGGCCCTGGCCGCCCTGGACGCCTTCCCGAACCTCGTCGTCGACGACCTGCCGACGCCGCTGGAGTGGGCCGGGCGCCACGAGACCGCCGTCGGCCGTGTGCGGCTCGACCTCAACGACCCGCGGTCGCTGAGCTTCTTCGTCGTCGGCGACAACCAGCTCAAGGGCGCCGCGCTGAACTCCGTGCAGATCGCTGAGCTCGCCGTCCAGCGCGGGCTCGTCGGCGCCGCCGCCCGGGCTTAGATCTCTAGGCCGGCTGGGCGCCCACCAGCAGCAGGATGTTGGCGTCCTGGTCGCGGAACCAGAACATCGGCGGCGGCCCACCGCCCATCCGCAGGATCTCGGCGTCGACGTCCACGCCGCGCTCGCGCAGCGTCGCGTGGTCGGCGTCGATGTCCTCGCTCTCCAGCGCGACGCCGAGATTGCGCCCCACCGCGTAGTTCTCGCGCTCCGGGACGAGCGCGAACGCGCTGGCCGCGCCGGGCGGGACGACCTCGACCCAGCGGTCGCCGTCGCCGAAGGGCGTGTCGGCCCGGAGCTCGAACCCGAGCTTGTCGGTGTAGAACGCGATCGCCGTGTCCTGGTCGGCGACGGGCACCATCACCCGGCCGAGCTGCGTGATCTTGGTCTCGCTCATGGTGCCTGCAATCCTGCCAGCTCGCGGCGCGTGCGCACGCCGAGCTTGCGGTAGATGTTGCGCCGGTGGGTGCGCACGGTCTCGACCGAGACGTGCAGCGCCAGGGCGATCTCGGCGTTGGCGCGGCCCTGGCGCAGGTGCTCGAGCACGTCGGCCTCGCGGGGCGTGAGCAGCTCGGGCCCGAGCGGTGCGCTGTCCTCGACGCCGCGCTTGGGCAGGACCTGCAACCCGCGCGAGGCCAGGTGGACCGCGGTGAGGATGTCGCGCGCCTCGGTCTCCTTCGACAGGCAGGCGGTCGCGCCGAACGCCAGCATCTGGTTGCACTCCGCCGGGCTGGGCCGGCTGGCCAGGATCAGCAGCCGCGTGTCCGGGTGTGCCTGGTGGAGGTGGTTGACCTCGATCGGGGTGCGCAGCGAGCCGAAGTTCAGGATCGCGACCTTCGGGCTGTGCTCGGCCAGGATGGCCGGCAGCGCGTCGAGGTCCACATCGGCGGCCACGATCTCGAGGTTGGGGTCCTCCTCGAAGAGCACGCGCAGGCCGCGGACGATGAGATCCTCGAACCGGCCGAGGACGATGGTGATCGGATCACGAGGGGCCACCTGGGGAATATCGGCAGTATGCCGCAGAAGGGTGAGGCGCCGTTCACCCATTTCTCCCCCTTCCGTTCACCCAAAGTTCACCTGGGCCGGGGGACGACGGCCGCGCGCCGCTCGGTCACGATGAGGCACGTCGCGTTGGGGGACGCGTCGAACAACCAGATCTTCCGTGGGGCGGAAGGGGGTACGCAGCAGGAAGACACGGGAAAGGGCCTTCGGGCCCTTTTCTCGTTAAGGGGCGCTAGCCCGCGTCGTCGGGCTTGGGAGGGATCTCGGCCCGCAGGCGGGCGCGGGCGGCGTCGATGCGGGCGGCCGGCGTCGCCGGCTCGCGGGGCGGGACGATCGTTCGCGGCGCGTCGGCCCTCGGAGCCTTGCGGCGCCGGTGGGGCACCAGGATGCGGCGGAGCCCTACCAACCCTCGTTGCCGCCGGCACCGACGCCCGCGACCACCGAGGTCGACCAGTCGACGACGGTCGTCGGCTTGACCACGTGGCGGTCCATCCCCAGCTCCTTGGGCGTCAGGCCGAGGGCCAGGCCGACGAGCTGGGGCAGGTGCAGAACCGGCATGTTGAGGTTGCGCCCGGTGACGCGCTCGGCCAGCGGCTGCTGGAGGTCGAGGTTGAGGTGACACAGCGGGCACGGCGTCACGACGCAGTCGGCGTCGGCGTCGACGGCGTCGCCGAGGTGGCGCCCGGCCTGCTTGAGCGACGCTTCCTTGTTCATGGTGATGATCGGGAAGCCGCAGCACTTGTGGCTGCCGGCGTACTCGATCACCGTGCCGCCGAGCGCCTCGATGACCTGGGTGAGGTAGGTGTCGCGGGGCAGCTCGGCGCTGATGCCCAGGCGGTCCATCGGGCGCACGATGTAGCAGCCGTAGAACGGGCCGACGCGCAGGTTGGTCAGCGGCCGCCTGACCTTGGCCTTCAGCGCGTCGAGGCCGATCTCCTCGACGAGCAGCCAGAGGAAGTTCTTGTTGGTCAGGCCCTTCTCATAGGAGAGGCCCTCCGGCGCGAGGTGGGTGTTGACGTGCGCGCGGTACTCGGCGTTGGCGTCGAGGCGCTCCTGGCACTCGGTCTGTGCGCCCTGACACGTCGAGCAGATGTTCATCATCAGCTCGGCGCCCTCGACCTGCTGGGCCAGCGCGAACGTGCGCGCGTTGAGCGCGTCGGCCAGCTCCTGGTTGTGCTCGGCGATGACGCCGGCGCCCGTGCAGCACGCGCGGTCGAGCTCGACCAGCTCGATGTCGAGCATGGGGGCGACCTTGGCGACCGAGCCGTGGAGCTCGGGGGTGAAGCCGCGGCTGACGCAGCCGGGCCAGTAGGCGACCTTCATGACGGGACGTCCTCGTCGTAGCCGGTGATGTAGAGGTTGAGCTCGTGGCGCTCCTCGCGCGCCTCGATCTCGTCGAAGATCCGCTGGACGCTGCGCAGGTCGTCCTTGGGGATCTTGTGCGGGAGCAGCGCGCCCTTGGGCGTGACCTTGCGGCGGATGAGGGCCTTGGTGATGACCGGCAGCGAGTCGATCAGCTCGAGCGCCGCGGGCGGCGCGAACTTGCCGAAGAACGAGTCGCCGCCGTAGGAGCGCGGCAGCAGCTCGGCCTCGTGCAGCAGGCCGCCCTGGCGGACCAGCGTGCCGAACGCCGACTCGTGGCGCTGGCCGTTGTTGCGATCGACGATCCCGTGGTCATTGCCGGCGCGACGGCGCAGGCGCATGATCTGGCTCATCGGCGCGACGCCCTTGGGGCAGGCGTCGATGCACTTGAAGCAGTGGGTGCAGTCGTAGATCCCGTGCGGGTCCTGGGCGAGGTCGTTGAGCCGCTCGTACTGCTGGTCGTCGCGCGGGTCGCCGACGAAGCGGTAGGCCTTGGCCAGAGCGGCCGGGCCGATGAACAGCGGGTCGACCTCCATCGACAGGCAGTCCGAGACGCACGCCCCGCACTGGATGCAGGCCATGGTCTGGGTGACGTCGACCATCGACTCGCGGTCGACGACGTACTCGCGCTCCGGGACGGGCTCTGAGTTGATGAGCCACGGCGTGACGCGCTGGATCTTCTTCCAGTGGACCGCGTCCATGTCGACGATCAGGTCCTTGATGACGGGCATGTTGCCCATCGGCTCGACGACGATGACGCCGTCGCCGGTCTGCGAGGAGGCGCGCGCCTTGTCGAGATGGGTGTGGCAGGCCAGGCCGGGCTGGCCGTTGATCCGCACCCCGCAGGAGCCGCAGATCGCGCCGCGACAGGAGCAGCGGATGCCGATCGAGCCGTCGAAGCGGGCGCGGGCCTGGAGCAGGCCCTCGAGGACCGAGCGGTGCGGCTCGACCTCGACGGTGTGCTCCTCCCAATACGGTGCCTCGCCCGTCTCGGGGTTGAAGCGCCGGATCCGGAGCGTGAACTCCTCGGTGCCCCGGGTGGTGGGGGCGATGTTGTCGTCGGCGATTGCGGCCATCAGTACTTGCGCTCCTCGGGCTGCCACTGGGTGATCGTCACCTCGGAGTAGCTCACCTTCGGAGCGTCCCCGTCGAGGGTCAGATCGATGTGCTTGAGCCACTGCTCGTCGTCGCGCTCGGGGTAGTCGGTGCGGAACTGGGCGCCGCGCGACTCCTTGCGCTCGATCGCCCCGACGACGTTGCACTCGGCGCAGTCGAGCATGTAGCCGAGCTCGATGGCGCCGAGGACGTCCTGGTTGAAGACGGTGCCGCGGTCGTCGATGTAGGCCGTCCTGGCCTGCTCCTTGAGGCGGCGGACCACCTCCAGCGCGTGGTCGAGGCCCTCCTCGTCGCGGAAGACGGCGACGTTGCGGTTCATCTCGGTGCCGAGCTCGTCCTTGATCTCGGAGATGCGCCGGCCGGAGCGGTCGCGCCCGACGATCTCGTCGATCATGGCGACGTCCTCGTTGAGACGGCTGTCGGGCACCTCGGGCATGGCCATCGCCGTCGCGCGCCGGGCGGCGTCCTCGCCGGCGCGGCGGCCGAAGATCAGCGTGTCGAGCAGGGAGTTGGCGCCCAGCCGGTTGCCGCCGTGGACCGAGACGCAGGCGACCTCGCCGGCGGCGTAGAGCCCCTCGACGCCGGGGACGCTGCCCCAGATGTCGGTCTTGACGCCGCCCATGATGTAGTGC
>JAWVFY010000033.1:0-7688 GCA_033855575.1 Solirubrobacteraceae bacterium | reverse complement strand
GCTGGACGTCCAGGAGGGCGCGGACGTCGTCATGGTGAAGCCGGCGCTCGCGTATCTCGACGTCATTCGTTGCGTTAAGGACGCTACCCGTTTGCCGGTTGCCGCCTACAACGTCAGCGGGGAGTATGCGATGGTGAAGGCGGCGGCCGCCGTCGGTGCGCTTGACGAGCGCACCGCGGTATTGGAGATCCTGACCTCCATCCGCCGGGCCGGCGCAGACATCGTCATCACCTACCACGCGAAGGATGCGGCACAGTGGCTTCAGACGTGACAGCCGTTCCCAAGATCCGCTCCCGCAAGGACGGGTCGGCCGCACCGATCGACGACGTCGACCGCCGCGTCCTGAACCTCATGCAGGGCAGCTTCCCGCTCGAGTCGCGCCCGTACGCGTCCGTCGCCGCCGCCGCGGAGCTCACCGAGGCCGACGTCATGGCGCGCGTCCAGCGCCTGCTCGACGACCGCATCATCCGCCAGCTCACACCCATTTTCGACACGCGCACGCTCGGCTATGGCTCCATGCTCGTCGCCGCCAAGGTCGACGCCGAGCACCCGTGGCGGGCGGCGAAGATCGTCAACTCGCACCCCGGCGTCAGCCACAACTACCTGCGCAACCACGAGTTCAACATGTGGTTCACCCTGGCCGTGGAGGAGGACTCCAAGCTCGGCCTGCAGGGGACCCTCGACGTCCTCCAGGAGCTCACCGGCGCCGAGTCGGTCCGCCAGCTGCCGACGCTCAAGCTCTTCAAGATCCGCATGGACCTCGAGATGACCGGCGGCACCGAGCAGCTCTCGGCTCCCACGGGCGAGGCGGTCGAGCCGATGGAGCTCGACAAGCAGCCGTTCGACGACTTCGACGTCGCGGTCGTGCGCGCGACGCAGGGCGACCTGCCTGTCGTGCCCGAGCCCTACGCGCCCGCTGCCGCACGCCTGGGGATCGGCCAGGACGCGCTGCTCGCCCACCTCGAGGGCATGCGCGAGCGCGGTCTGCTGCGCCGCGTCGCCGCGATCCTCTATCACCGCCGCGCGGGCTTCAGCGCCAACGGCATGGGGGTCTGGAAGGTGCCCGAGGAGCGGATCCTGGAGATCGGCCCGCGGATGGCCGCCTTCCGCGGGATCAGCCACTGCTACCAGCGGCCGACCTACGAGGACTGGCCGTATCAGATCTTCACGATGGCCCACGGCCGCTCGAAGGAGGAGTGCGACGCGATCCTCGACGCGATCGAGACCGAGATCGGCTGCATCGAGGATCGGGCGACGCTGTACTCCTCGACGGAGTTCAAGAAGGTCCGTCTCCTGTACTTCACGGACGCGTTCAAGGACTGGGAAGCCCAGAACTCGTGACCCGGACGCCCGCGTGAGCGTCTCGGTCCGCGACACCCGATCGGCTGAGCTGTACGCCCGCGCTCTGCAGTACCTGCCCGGCGGGGTGAACTCGCCGGTCCGCGCGATGCGGGCCATCGGCCGCGACCCGATCTTCGCCGAGCGTGCGTCGGGCGGCGAGCTGACCGACGTCGACGGCAACCGCTACGTGGACTGGATGTGCTCGTGGGGCCCGCTGATCCTCGGCCACGCCCACCCGGCGGTGCTCGAGGCGGTGACCGCCGCGGCCGCCGGCGGCACGACGTTCGGCGCCGCGACCGCGGGTGAGGTCGACCTGGCGGAGGAGGTCAGCCGGCGCATGCCCGCCGTCGAGATGCTGCGGATGACCTCCAGCGGCACCGAGGCGACCATGAGCGCCATCCGCCTCGCCCGCGCGGCGACCGGCCGCGAGAAGCTGCTGAAGTTCGCCGGCGCCTACCACGGCCACGTCGACGGCCTGCTGGCCGACGCGGGCAGCGGCCTGGCCACCCAGGGCATCCCGGCCAGCCCCGGGGTGACGGCGGCGGCCGCCGCGGCGACCGTGGTCGTGCCGTGGAACAACCCCGAGGCGGTCGCGGCGGCGTGTGCCGCGCACGAGTTCGCGGCGATCCTGGCCGAGCCCTACCCGGCCAACATGGGCCTCGTGCTGCCCGAGAGCGGCTTCCTCGAGCACCTGCGCGACCAGGCCACGGCCAACGGCGCGCTGCTGCTCTTCGACGAGGTGATCTCGGGATTCCGGGTGGCGCCCGGGGGCGCTCAGGAGCTCACCGGCGTGACTCCCGATCTCGTGGTGATGGGCAAGATCATCGGCGGCGGGCTCCCCGCCGCGGCCTACGGCGGTCCGCGTGCGCTGATGGAGCGCATCGCGCCGGCGGGCGACGTCTACCAAGCCGGCACGCTGAGCGGCAACCCGCTGGCCGTCGCGGCCGGGCTCGCGACGCTCGCCGAGCTCGACGAGGGCGCCTACCTGCGACTGAGCGCGATCACCGAGCAGCTGGCCGAGGGGCTGCGCCAGGCGGCGCGCGAGTGGGCCGGCGGCGCGGTGTCGATCGTCACCGCGCCCGGTCTTCTCACCGTGTTCTTCTCCGCCGAGCCGCCGCGCGACTACGAGCAGGCCAGGCGCTGTGACCTCGACGCGTTCGGGGCGTGGTGTCGCGGCCTGCTGGCCCGCGGCGTCTATCCGCCGCCCGCTCAGTTCGAGGCGTGGTTCCCCTCGCTCGCCCACACCCCCGAGCACATCGACATCACCGTCGAGGCCGCGGCCGCGGCCTTCGCGGAGCTCGGATGACCGCGCCGCTCGAGCGCCTGGCCGCGTTCCTGCGCGACGAGGGAGGCCTGCTGGGCCAGACCGCCACCGAGCCCGGCGTCGCCGCGGCCTCGCCGCACGTCGAGTCCGCCGGTGGCGAGCGGGCCTACGCCGTTGCGGCGATCCGCGAGGGCTACGAGCTGCACGGCGGGGGCGGCCGGGTGGTCGCCACGCCCGACCCGGACCTGGCGCTGCTGGCCGGCGACCGCCTCTACGCCCTGGGCCTGGCCGAGCTCGCCGCGGCCGGCGACCTGGCCGGCGTGCGAGCCATGGCCGAGGTCATCGCGGCCTCGGCCGCTGCCCGCGGCGCGGGCGACGAGCAGGCCGCGGAAGCCGCCTGGGAGCAGGGGATAGCGGGCCTGGGGCGCCCGGACGAGCCACCGCGAATCTCCGACCGATAGGATTCCGGCCCCTTCACCCTCCTGATCTCCGTTGCCGAAAGACCGCCGCCAGACCAAGTCGAAGTACACCGCCGACCGCGGGATGCCGGGCGCCTTCGAGGGCGAGACCGTCACCCGCCGCCGGTTCATGACCGGCGTCACCCACACCGCCGGCGCCGTCGCCGCGGGCGCGTTCGCCCTGCCGGCCATCGGGTTCGCCCTGGGGCCGATCTTCGAGAAGCACAACGTCGCCTGGCAGGACGTCGGCGCCGTCAGCGACTTCCCCAACGACTCCTACGTGCCCAAGACGATCACGATCGTGCCGGGCATCGGCGAGGCGGGGTTCTCGACGGCCTACATCCGGGCGCGCAACGACAAGGTCGACACCGACAAGCCCGATCAGTACAACAAGTTCATCGCCATCTCCACCCGGTGCATGCACCTGGGCTGCCCGGTCGCCTACCGGTCCGCCGCCCAGCGCTTCATCTGCCCGTGTCACGGCGGCGTCTATGACTTCCAGGGCAAGGTGACCGGCGGCCCGCCCGTCCGTCCGCTCGACCGCTTCTACACCGAGATCCGCGGCAGCCGCGTCTTCCTCGGCCCGCGGTTCTCGGTCAACCGCGAGCTGCGCCGCTTCTCGCCGCGCGACCCCGGCGAGCCGCTGGACGGCATCGGCCAGTACGCCTACCCGTCGCGGCCCTCGGTCCGCAAGATCCCGGGCACCTGATGCCCAAGCTCAAGCTCCCCAAGCTCCCGACCCCGCCGCTGCCGCCCGGTCTGCAGCCGGCGCCGCCGCGCCCGGGCGAGGGCAACGGCGACGCTCATCCGCTCGACGCGGCCCGGGAGGCCGGGACCACCGTCGTCGACTGGGTCGACGAGCGCACCTCCCTCTCGGGCGGCGCGCGGTGGATGATGTTCCGGAAGGTCCCCAAGGGGACCAACTGGTTCTACACGCTGGGCTCGGCGACGATGTTCGCCTTCCTCAGCCAGGCGATGACCGGCGTGTTCCTGGCGATGTACTACGACCCGTCGCCCACGCACGCCTACGAGTCGGCGCGGTACATCACCAACGAGGCCTTCCTCGGCGAGTTCGTCCGCGGCATGCACAAGTGGGGCTCGACGGTGATGGTGATCCTCGTCTTCCTGCACATGGCAAGGACGTTCTTCTTCGGCGCCTACAAGTACCCGCGCGAGCTCAACTGGATCATCGGCGTCGTCCTGCTGATCCTGACGATGGTCATGTCGTTCACGGGCTACCTGCTGCCGTTCGACCAGCGCTCCTACTGGGCCACGATCGTCGGCGTGAACATCAACGGCACCGGCCCGCTGGTCGGCCCGTACCTGTCGGACTTCCTGAGGGCGGGGCCGGAGTTCGGGGCCACCACGCTGTCCCGGTTCTACGCGATCCACATGCTGCTCGTGCCCGGGCTGATCGCCGCGCTGATCGGCGCCCATCTCTACCTCGTGGCCAAGCTGGGCACGACCGCTCCGCCGTGGCTGAAGGCGGAGGTCGACCCCGAGCTCCGCGAGGAACAGGCGTGACGCCGTGAACCGCGCCGAGAAGGAGGCCTACCTCCGCGAGTACTCGGTCCTGAAGTCCCAGGGCAAGCCGTTCTTCCCCTACGCGGTCGCCAAGGACAGCGTCATGGCGGTGGTCGTCATGCTGGCGATCATCCTGCTGTCGCTCACGCTGGGCGCGGAGCTCGGCCCGAAGGCCGACCCGACGACGACGACCTACGTGCCGCGGCCGGAGTGGTACTTCTTCTTCCTGTTCGAGCTGCTGCGGGTGATCAAGCCGCCGGCGCTCGTGCCGCTGGCGACGATCGGCGTGCCGACGATCGGCATGATCCTGCTGTTCCTGCTGCCGTTCTACGACCGCAGCCCGGAGCGCCGGCCGGAGCGCCGGCCGATCGCCACCGCGACCGGCATCTTCGTGATCGCCGCGATGGCCTTCCTGACCTACGAGGGCGCCAACGCCGGCTCTCCCACCACGATCGACCTGCCGACGCCGGCGCGAATTGCCGCGCTCGGCCCGGCCGAGTTGCGGTCCTACAACGCGGGCAAGGAGGTCGTCCCGCAGTCGGGCTGCCTGGCCTGCCACAAGATCGGCGACAACGGCAACGACGGCCCCGGGCCGCCGCTGACGCACATCGGTGCGCGGCTGCCCGCGCAGGCAATCGCCCGGACGCTGGTCAACCCGACGGCGCCGATGCCGTCCTTCCAGCGGCTCGCGACCAACTCGCCGGACAAGTTCCGCAACCTGGTCGAGTTCCTGTCCCAGCTCAAGTGAGCGTGGACGGGGGCCCTCGGGGAACGCTTCCCGAGGGCCAGGTGCGGTCCATGTTCGACCGCATCTCGGGGGTCTATGACCTGATGAACCAGGTCATGACGGCCGGCCTGCACCACGCGTGGCGCCGCCGCGCGGCGGACCTGGCGGGGGCCGGGCCGGACACCGAGGTGCTCGACGTCGCCACAGGCACCGGCGACCTGGCCATCGAGATGGCCCGCCGGGGGGCGCGGGTGATCGGCTCGGACTTCTCCGAGGAGATGCTCGCGCGCGCCCGCGCGAAGGAGCCGGCGATCGCCTGGGAATGGGCCAACGCGATGGATCTCCCGTACGCCGACGATCGCTTCGCCGCCGCCACGGTCGGGTTCGGGGCACGCAACTTCTCCGACCTCGAGCAGGGCGTCCGCGAGATGGCGCGGGTCGTGCGGCCGGGCGGCCGGGTGGTGATCCTCGAGATCACCACCCCGACCAAGCCGCCGCTGTCGACCTTCTTCCGCGTCTGGTTCGACGCGATCGTCCCGGCGCTGGGTCGGGTCGCCGGCGACTCGCAGGCCTATGAGTACCTGCCCGACTCGGTCAAGCGCTTCCCGGCGCCGGCGGCGTTGGCGGCGGTGATGGACCGCGCCGGGCTGCACGACATCCGCTGGATCCTCACCGCCGGCGGCATCATCGCCCTGCACGTCGGCGAGGTCTGAGGGTGGGCGTCGCGGGCCGGCCGGACGAGCCGGTGACGCTGGTCATCGAGGCCGGCGGCGCCCACCTCGCGCGCCTGCTGGCCGCGGTCGAGGCGCGCCTCCGCGACATCGCCGCCGCGGCGGGCGGCCCGGTCGCCGGCTGGGCGGGCGCGACCATCGCTGCGGGCGGCAAGCGGCTGCGCCCGTTGCTCGTCCTGCTCGCGGCGGGCGAGGCGCCCGCGGCCGAGGTCCCCCTGGTCCGCGCCGCGGTGTCGGTGGAGCTCGTCCACGCCGCGACCCTGGTCCACGACGACGTGCTCGATGCCGCTGCGCTGCGCCGCGGGCGGCCCACGGTCTGGGCCACCGACGGCCGTGCGGCGGCGGTGGCCACCGGCGATCATCTCTTCGCCCGCGCGTTCTCCGAGCTGGCCGCCAACGACGACGTCGAGCAGGTCCGCGTGCTCTCACGCGCCTCCTCCGCGCTGGCCGAGGGCGAGCTGCTCCAGCGCGCCGATGCCTGGGACGTCGCGGTGGCGCCGGAGCGGTATCTGCTGCGCTGCGAGCTCAAGACCGCGCGCCTGTTCGAGGCGGCGTGCGAGCTGGGCGAGGCCAACCGGCCCCCGCCGGCGGCGGCACCGCAGCTCGGCGCGTTCGGCCGGCGCATCGGGCTGGCCTTCCAGCTGCTCGACGACGTCCTCGACGTGAGCGGGCCCGCGGAGCGCACCGGCAAGCATCGTGGGACAGACCTGCTCGACGGGACGGTGACGCTCCCGCTGATCCTCGCGCGGGCGGTCGACCCGGAGCTGGCGGCGCTCGACCTGCGCGCCGTGCGCACGGCCGAGGAGGCCGAGCGGATCTGCGACGCGATCGCGGCGACCGGGGCGCTCGAGCAGGCCCGCGAGCGGGCGCTGCGCCTCGTCGCCGAGGCCAAGGAGCTGCTGCCTGAGGAACTCGATGCGGAGCAGCGCCGTGCGCTGCTGCTGGTGGCCGACGGCGTCGTCGCGCGCTACGCGTAGGCGCCGACTAGGGGTGCTGGAGGCCGCCATGTGGCGGCCGGAGGCGGGTCCCCTCCGGCCGGAGGCCGGATGCGGTTTAGGAGATGCGCCCGAAGTCCTCGGGCAGGAGGGCGTCTACCTCGAGCGCCTGGACGAAGCGCTCGATCTCCTCCTCCATGTTGGCCGTCATCAGCCGGCGCAGGTCGGCCACGAGGGCCTCGGTGCCGCGGTCGAGCTCCTCGTCGAAGGCCTCGACGACGGCCTGCTCGAAGGTCCCGGTGCCACACCACTCGCAGTTGGGGCAGCGCAGCGTGACCTCCCAATGGGTGGCCCCGGCCTCCTCCCACTCGAGCGGGTACACGAGGTCGGAGTTGCAGGTGCCGCACCGATGCAGCGTGTTCTCGGCGGGATCGCCGGTGGAGACGGCGGGCGCCTGGGCGGCGACCTCCGGGTGCTCCTCGAAGTAGACGACCTCGATGGTCTTGCCCGAGGGCAGCACGACGCGGCGAACGTAATGCCGGCTGTCGGTGTGCTCGCTCATCTCGACCCCTTCATCGGCTGCCGCCCGCTGGGACTTGAGGGTCTGTCGGGTACGCTTGTCACATGGCAGGACTTGGCGTACCGGAGCTGCTCATAATCCTGGTCATCCTGCTGCTCGTGTTCGGGCCCAAGAGGCTCCCCGGGCTG
>JAWVFY010000032.1:0-6399 GCA_033855575.1 Solirubrobacteraceae bacterium | reverse complement strand
TGAGCGACCTGCTCCCCAACCGCCAGATGCTCGAGATCGCGTCGACATTGACGCGCAAGTTCGGCGGCTAACCTCCGCGCCTGCATGACCGAGGCCCGCGAACCGATCGGCGTGATCGGGACCGGCTACGTCGGGCTCGTCACCGCTGCGGGCTTCGCCGAGCTGGGTTCCCACGTCTACTGCGTCGACATCGACGAGGCGAAGATCGCCGGCCTGCGCCGCGGCGAGATCCCGATCTACGAGCCGGGGCTCGCCGACCTCGTCGCCGCCAACGCCGAGCGCCTGCACTTCTCGACCGACATCGCCGAGGCGCTCGAGAACTGCCGCCTGCTGTTCGTCGCCGTCGGCACGCCGCCCCTGTACTCCGGCGACGCCGACCTCTCTTCGGTCTACGCGGTGGTCGACGCGATGCCACCCACCGACCGTCACGCGCTGGTGATGAAGTCGACGGTCCCGGTGGGCACCGGCGAGGCGATCAAGCGCCGCTTCCGCGCGACCGGCAAGGACGGCTTCCGTTACGTCTCCTGCCCGGAGTTCCTCAAGGAGGGCACGGCGGTCGTCGACTTCCTGGGCCCCGATCGGGTGGTCGTCGGCGACGACGGAGACTGGGCCGGCGACGCCGTGGTCGAGCTCTACTCGCCGCTCGACGCGCCGCTCGTGCGCACCGACATCGCCTCGGCCGAGATGGTCAAGCTGGCCTCCAACGCCTTCCTGGCCACCAAGATCTCGTTCATCAACGAGATCGCCAACGTCTGCGAGGAGACCGGCGCCGACGTCACCGAGGTCGCGCGCGGCATGGGCCTCGACGATCGGATCGGCCCGAAGTTCCTGCAAGCGGGGATCGGCTTCGGGGGCTCATGCCTCGCCCCCGACGAGACCGTGCTGGTCCGCCACCGCGGGCGCACCACCCTGTTGACGTTCGCGGCGCTCTGGCGGCGGCTGGAGGGCGATGCCGAGGAGGTGCAGGAGGGCGTGCTCGAGCCACATGCCCTCGAGGTCCTGTCCTTCGTCCCCGAGCTCGGGGAGTCCCTGTTCCTGCCGGTGATGTGCGTGACCCGGCGCGACTACGAGGGCGAGCTGGTGACCGTCCGCACCAAGATGGGCCGCAGCCTGACCGTCACGCCCGACCACCCGCTGCTGGTCAGCGACGGCCACGGCGCAGAGGCGGAGCGCAAGTTCGCCGGCGAGGTCACGACGGAGGACTGGCTGCCGCTCGCCGTCGACCGCACGGAGGAGCTGGCGCCGGTGCGTGTGCTGTCGACGCTCGGAGCGATCGAAGCGGCCGAGCTCTCGCCCGACAAGCTGATCGTGCGGCCACGCCGCGAGCACATCGACGCGTTGTGCGCCCGACCGATGGAGGATCGGCGGGCCATCTTCGCCCGCCACGAGAACGTCGCCGCGCGCACCGGTGAGGTCAAGCGCACCGGAACGCTGCGGTTCGACGAGGCGGCGCTCGGCGACGTCTCGTTGAGCGACGCAGGGCTCGGAACCGCCAGCAACGGCGTCTTCGTCAACGATCCACTGTCGATCGACGAGGCGTTCTGGCGGGTCGTCGGCCTGTACATCGCCGAGGGGTGCACTGTCAGCGACGGGTCTCGCCGCCGGCTGACCTGGTCGTTCAACCTCGATCACGAGCAGCACCTCGTTGACGAGGTGGTCGCGTACTGGATAGGCCAGGGCGTGCGAGCGAACCCATATCGAGCGCCGACCGCGCACAAGGTGACGATCAGCTCACGGCTGCTGGCCGCGTGGTGGACTCAGGTCCTCGGCCTCGGCCGCACCTCATACACCCAACGCTTGCCGGACATGATCTGGGAGCAGCCGCGCGAGATGAAGTGGGCGCTGCTCTCCGGGCTGTTCGAAGGCGACGGATCGTGGTCGCTGATCAATGGCGGGCCCTCGGTGATCATCGAGTTCGGGACGATCAGCGACGAGCTCGCCGACGGGGTCCTCCGACTGCTCGGCGATCTCGGGATCGTCGCCGGCCGCCGGATCGGCCGGGGGGCCAAGTCCACCAAGGACACCCACTGGATCCGGATCGCCGGCGCCGACCAGGTCGAGCGCGCGCTCGAGCTCGTTCCCGAGCGTGACCGCGTCGGCGTGGTGGCGAGCATCGCCCGGCAGCGCAAGCGCATCGCGCCGACGGGGTACCGGCGCTTCCGTGACGGTGAGGCGTTCGTGCGGGTCTGGTCGACCGAGCGTCGCCACTATTCGGGACCGGTCTACTCCATGGAGGTCCCAGGGCCTCACACCATCGTCTCCTCAGGTGCAGTCGCATTGTCCCAGTGCTTCCCGAAAGACGTAAGCGCCCTCAAGCAACTGGCGGGCAACTCCGGCTATCACTTCCAGCTGCTCAACGCGGTCATCGAGGTCAACGAGCTGCAGAAGCGGCGGGTGATCGGCAAGCTGCACAAGCACCTCGGGGGGTTGGTGGGCAAGCGGATCGCGCTGCTGGGCCTGGCCTTCAAGCCCAACACCGACGACATGCGCGAGGCCAGCTCGCTCGTGCTCTCCGCCCGCCTGCAGGCGGCGGGCTCGGAGATCGCGGTCTATGACCCGGTGGCCGAGGCGGAGGCGCGCGAGCTCATCGGCGGGGTGCGCTTCGCCACCGACGCGCTGGACTGCGTCCGGGATGCCGACGCGGTGGTCCTGGTCACCGAGTGGGCCGAGTTCAAGGAGCTCGACTGGGCGCGGGTCGCCGAGTTGATGGCGGGGACGCTGATCGTCGATGGGCGCAACACGCTCGACCCGGCGGCCGTCGCTGCCGCCGGACTGGTGTACGACGGTGTCGGCCGGGCGGCGCACTGACATGCAGGCGCTGATCCTCGTCGGCGGGGAGGGAACGCGGTTGCGGCCGCTGACCTCGACGGTGCCCAAGCCGGTCGTCCCGCTGGTCGACCGGCCGTTCATCGCCTACATGCTCGAGTGGCTCACGCGCCACGACGTCGACGACGTGATCATGTCGTGCGGCTTCCTCGCCACGAGCGTGCGCAACGTGCTCGGCGACGGCTCGGCCTACGGGGTCCGGCTGCGGTTCGTCGAGGAGCCCGAGCCGCGCGGCACCGCCGGCGCGCTGAAGTACGCCGAGGACTTCCTGGCCGAGCGCTTCCTGATGCTCAACGGCGACGTGCTCTCCGACATGGACCTCTCCGCGCAGGTCGCCCAGCACGAGGCGACCGGCGCCACGGCGACGCTGGCGCTCGTCGGCGTCGCCGACCCCAGCGCCTACGGGCTGGTGCGCATCGACGAGCGCCACGCCGTCAAGGGCTTCCTGGAGAAGCCGAGCGCCGACCAGATCGACACCAACCTGATCTCCGCGGGCGCCTACGTCCTCGAGCGCTCGATCCTCGACCTGATCGAGCCCGATCGCAACGTCTCGATCGAGCGCGAGATCTGGCCCCAGCTCGTCGGCAACGGGCTCTACGCCTACGCCCACGAGGCCTACTGGCTGGACATCGGGACGCCGGAGACCTACCTCAAGGCGAGCTCGGACATCCTCGAGGGCTTCGTGCAGACCGGCCCGGTCCAGCGGATCGGCCGCGACTGCGTGATCGCCCCCGACGCCCACGTGGGCTCGACGGTGGTGCTCGGCGACGGCGTCGCGGTGGGGCCCGGCAGCCGCGTCGAGCGCGCGGTCGTCCTCCAGGGCTCGATCATCGGCGAGCACTGCCAGCTCGAGGACTGCATCGTCGCCGCCGGGGCGAGGATCGGCCACGGCACCGTGATCAGCGACGGCGCGGTGCTGGGCGAGGGCGTGACGGTCGGCCGCGACAACGTCCTGACCCACGGCATCCGCGTGTTCCCCGGCACCGAGATCGGGGACGCAGCGATCACCTTCTGATCGCGACGGATCAGCCGGACACGCGGAGCACCATAATGTGCCGCGTGAGCAGCGTGGCGCAGGGGAACCGGCTCAATCGCGAAGGGATCTCGGAGGTCGACACCCACGATCTCCTCGAGGACGTCCTCGCCATCCCGGAGCATCTCCGCGACGCGCTCTGGAAGGTCGAGTCGGCCAACCTCAAGCCCTGGGACAGCCCGGGCGGGCTGGTCGTCGCGGGCATGGGCGGATCGGCGATCGGCGGCGCGCTGGCTCGCGCGGCGCTCGGCGACACCGCCTCGCGGCCGATCCTCTCGGCGCGGGCCTACGGCGTCCCGGCGTGGACCACGCCCGACACCACCGTGCTCTGCGCGAGCTACTCGGGCGACACCGAGGAGACCCTCGCCGCCTACGAGGCGGCCGGTGCGCTGGGCGCCCGGCGCGTCGTGGTCACCACGGGCGGAGGGCTGGCCAAGCAGGCGCGGGAGGACGGCGTGCCGGTGATCCCGGTCGCGGGCGGCCTGCAGCCGCGCGCCGCGGTGGCCTACATGTTCGTGGCCTGCCTCGAGGTCGCCGCGCTCTGCGGTGCCGGGCCGCGGATGAACTCGGCGATCGACATCGCGGCCGAGCACCTGGAGAACTGCGTCATCGAGTGGGGCCCCGACGCGCCGACCGACAGCCGCGCCAAGGAGCTGGCGATGGGCCTGCACGGCACGATCCCGATCATGGCGGGCGCGGGCATCACCGAGCCGATCGCCTACCGCTGGAAGACCCAGATCAACGAGAACGCCAAGCTTCCCGCCTTCTCGCACGAGCTTCCCGAGCTCGACCACAACGAGATCTGCGGCTGGGACGGCGCCGCGACGCTCGGCAAGTTCTCGGCGGTCTTCCTCGAGGACGCCGACCAGCACCCGCGCGTACGCGAGCGCTTCGAGCTGACCGAGCGGCTGATCGCCGAGGATGCCCACGCGACCTTCCGCGTGACGACCGTCGGCCGCTCACCGGTCGAGCGCGTGCTCTCGCTCGTCCTCCTGGGGGACCTCGTCTCGCTCTACCTGGCCGTCCTGCGCGGCGTCGACCCGACGCCGGTCGACATCCTCGTCAAGCTCAAGCAGGCGCTGGCCGAGCGCTGAGCGAGCCGGGGATGGACCGGCTCCCTGCGGGGAATCCCGGAGCCATGCCCGATCTCCTCCGCCTGCCGCTGCGCGCCGCCGAGCTGGCGCTCGCGCCGACCCGCTTCGCTGTCAAGACCATCTGGGGGCTGCTCTATCCCCACGACGACTACGACGCCCCCGCGGCGCCCGAGCCCGCGCCGCGCCCCGAGCCGCCGCAGACGCGCCCGCCGCGCCCGCGCGCCAAGCCGAAGCCGAGCCCGAAGGCCGCGCGCCGCGCCGTCCGGCACGAGCCGACCAGGGGCGAGGCGGCCGCGATGCGCCAGCGCCAGCGCATGGAGGAGCAGGAGGCCGGCGGGCCGGGCCCCGGCCCCGAGGTCGACGTCGCCGAGCCGTGGGAGGGCTACGCCGCCATGTCCGAGGAGCAGGTGCTCGACCGGCTGACCGGCGCCGACGAGGCGCTGCGGCTGGCGGTGCGGCTCTACGAGTCCTTCAACGCCGACCGCCAGCAGGTGCTCTACGCGACCGAGGAGCCCGTCGCCCAACCTTGACACAACGTTGATAAGGTTGGGGCGCGATGGACGCACTGACCATCAACGAGGCAGCGGAGACCACCGGTTGGTCGCCGCGCATGCTGCGCTACGTGGAGCGCGTCGGGCTCGTCGAGCCCGCCCGCTCGGCGTCCGGCTACCGCCTCTACGGCCCCGAGCAGCTCCAGCGCCTGCGCACCCTGCGCGAGTTGCTGGGGCGCTTCGACATCGGCCTGGGCGACGTCGGCTTCGCACGACGCCTGCGCCGCGAGCCTGAGCTTCGCGACGCCGTGCAGGCGTGGTTCGAAGCCGAGGCCCGGCCGCCCGCAGGCGTCG
Source organism: Solirubrobacteraceae bacterium (assembly GCA_033855575.1). Classification (GTDB taxonomy): domain Bacteria; phylum Actinomycetota; class Thermoleophilia; order Solirubrobacterales; family Solirubrobacteraceae; genus BP-464. The sequence continues at coordinate 601 of JAWVFY010000032.1, read as the reverse complement.
CGTCCGCCGCCGACTGGCTGCGCTGGGAGCAGGACAAGCACCAGCGCCTCCTCGCCCTCGTCACCAACACGGAGAAGACCGCCGCATGAGCGCCACCGCTGAACCCACCACGCAGGACTTCAAGGTCGCCGACCTCGGGCTGGCCGAGTTCGGCCGCAACGAGATCCGCCTGGCCGAGCACGAGATGCCGGGCCTGATGAAGACCCGCGAGGAGTTCGCCGCGGCCCAGCCGCTGAAGGGCACGCGGATCATGGGCTCGCTGCACATGACGATCCAGACCGCGGTGCTGATCGAGACGCTGACCGCGCTCGGCGCCGAGGTGCGCTGGGTCTCGTGCAACATCTTCTCGACCCAGGACCACGCGGCGGCCGCGGTCGCGGTCGGCCCGCACGGGACGCCCGAGAACCCCCAGGGCGTGCCGGTCTTCGCCTGGAAGGGCGAGACGCTGGAGGAGTACTGGTGGTGCACCGAGCAGGCGCTGCGCTGGCCCGGCCATGACGGCCCGAACATGATCCTCGACGACGGCGGCGACGCGACGATGCTCGTCCACAAGGGCACCGAGTACGAGGCGGCCGGCGCGGTCCCCGATCCGGCGCAGGCC
>JAWVFY010000031.1:0-3233 GCA_033855575.1 Solirubrobacteraceae bacterium | reverse complement strand
GTCGCGGCAGAGGGTGACGGTCTGGTTCGCGGTCCAGTCGGCGAGCTTCCAGGACCCGTCGGCCATGTGCAGCAACGCGTCGACGTGCGCGCCGGGCTTGCCGGCCAGGTCGTTGGTGAACGTGATCTGCCTGACCGCGGGGTCGGGGATCTCGACGCGGTGATAGGCGCCGACGCTGAGCGCCGGGAACCCGTCGGTGCGCTGCAGCGACAGGGCCAGCGTGTTGGCGGGCGCCGTGCCGAGGCCGAGGGTGGTGCTCGCCGGCAGGCCCGGCGTCTGGTTCCACTTGTCCCACGCGAGGAACGACTCGGGGATCGCGAACCCCGCGTCGCCGATCGGCGACTGGTTGAAGGCATGCAGGAAGAAGCGCGGCAGCTGTTGGGCGAACCCGCCGGGGATCGCGGCGTTGACAGCCGGAATGAGACGCTGGGTCTGCAACTGCGTGAAGATCGAGCGCAGCACACCGGTGTCCTTCGTGCGCTGGAGCATCATCCAAAACGGCCACGCGGCGTAGTCCAGTTTGACGAGCTCGGAGCCGAGCGGATCGGCGACGAGCTGGGGGAACTGGCGCTCGGTGTTGTCGTCGGGGTAGACGAAGTCCCCGGCCCAGTTGGCGCCGCCTTCGGTCCACCACGCGACCGGACCCTTGCAATCGGCGGTGCGGTGCGAGAACTGCAGCGCGTGCATGAACTCGTGGGCCAACGCGAAGTTGGACTGGTCGTTGCGGATCGTGATCCAGCTCGGCCGATGTGAGCAGGACGTGCCCGTCCCATTGGCCGGGTAGGGGATCGTCAGCGCCAGGATGCCCTTGGCAAATCCGCTCTCGATCGAAACGACCGTATTGTCGACGTACACGTCATAGCGCCCGTCAGGGCCGTGGAAGCAGCCCTCGCTGCCGTCCGACAGCGGGGCGCCGAACTCCTTGGTCAGCTTCGTCCAGATCTTCGGGAGCTCTGTGGCGTAGCGGCGCGCTGTGGCCTGGTCCTGGGCCTCGACCTGCTTGAGGTCGGCGTTGGCCTGATACCAGACGATCGCCTTGCCATCCGACGTCGGAACACCACGCCAGGGATAGAGGTTGCCGCTGAAGTAACCGCGGTCGAGCTTGGCGTATCCCTGACAGTCGAGCGTCGCCGCCGCTGCCGCGCTCGCCTGGCGATGCTTGGCATGCGACGTCTTCTTGGGGGCCGGGGCCCAAGCGCTGCCCTGCCCGCGCGGCGGCACGAGGAACGCGAACACCTGTCTCCTGACGGCTGGCGGCAGCCCGCCCAGCGAGTTGGCTGCCGCCATGATCGCCGCCTCCTCGCCGCTGGGGCCGTCGAGGCCGCCCTTCAACTCGCGCGGTACGCGCTTGTCGCCGCGCAGCGCCAGCACACCGAACAGGACGGCGTTCGCGCTTGAGATCCGGCCGGCCTGGCGCGCACCGGCGAGTCGCTGTTCGGTGCTCGTGCCGGACGTCGCGATCTTCGCGGCCGCGCGACACGAGCCCTTGCCACGGATCGCACCGGCAGGATCGACGCAGACCAGCAGCGTGTGGAGCCGTCCGAGCCCGACGGTCGCGGGGACGCGGCCGCCGACCACGACCCGGCGCGTCCCACGACGCGAGAACGCCACTCCCTTGCCGAGCGCGACCCCCCCGGTTGCCGAGCCCTGCGGACTTCCCAGCACCAACCCGAGCAGCACACGCTTGCCGGTCCCCGCAACCGTCGCCGTCAGCGAGACCCGGTCGCCTGCGGCGGCGACCAGCGGAACGTGCGCGGTGGCGAGGACCCGCGGCGCGCCGGCCGCTCGAGCTCCCGTCGGAACGACCGCCAGCCACAGCGCCACCGCGAAGACCAGTGCCAACCGACTCGTCACGGGAGCATGGTCGACCAAACGACGACCATACTCGCGGCGCCCGAGCACCACAAGCACCGTTCATCCGCCGCGGCGGCGCGCCTACTCGGGGAGCAGCAACAGGCTGTCGCAATGGCTCGGGCGAACGACCGCGAAGTCCCGGCGATCGAGCGTCGCGACCTTCGTCTCACCGAGCCGCTCGCACGTGACCATCACCCCAGCGTCGACAAGGCCCAGATCCAGGGATTCGTAGGAGCGTTCGATCTCGGCGGCTCGAACCAGGCCATCCTCGTCGAGGTGGTGGAGGCGGTAGGCGCCGGTCGCGACGTCTTCGACGAAGGTCTGCCAGGGGCCCGGTCCGTACAGCTTGCGCAACCAGTAGTCCACCTCTACGAGCACGACTGCCGGTACGACAAGGTCCTCGCCGACCTTGTCGACCATCGCGACGCAGCGCTCATGCTCGGGATCGGCCGCGTCGAGCAGTGCCACGATCGGCCCGGTGTCGAGGACGAGCGCCACAGCTAGGAGCGGCCGTCTCGCCGTGCCGGCGCGTGCTCGTCGCGGGCGATCGAGGCGGTCGCCGTTCCGTCGCCGCGGACGATCCCGAATCGGGGCTCGGCGGTGCGTCGAAGTCGGCCAGCCTCCCGTTCGACCGCCTCCCGCAGAACCTGCGCCAGCGCGACTCCACGCCGGCGGGCCTCGCTCTCCAGGACAGCCAGGTCGTCACTCTCGGCCGCCACGGTGGTCCGCTTGATCGCCATGCATCAGATGCTAGCATCGCGCCCCTCGGGGAAACTACAGGCCCAGCCCGCCCCTATGCCGGTCAGCGGCCAGACGCAAGGCCCCATACCGGCTTGCGCTCCGACGCCGATCGTCATCATGCCGCCGATGCGCCGGATCGCCCTCGCCCTGTTCACCCTGCTCCTGCTGGCCCCCGCGAGCGCTCACGCCGGCACGCTGCGCGCGGGCGTCGGCCGCGCCGACGTCACCCCGCCGACGGGCTACTACATGATGGGCTGGGTCGACTCCCGCGCCAAGCCGGTCGGCGTCTGGACCCGCCTGTTCGCCCGCGCCATCGTGCTCGAGGAGAACGGCAAGAAGACCGCACTGGTCGCCATGGATGCCAACGGGATCCCCGGCGGCCTGCTCGCCCAGATCGCCGACGACCTCAAGAGCCGCGGCTTCTCGCAGGAGAACATCCTCATGAGCGCGTCGCACACCCACGCCCAGGCGTCCGGCTACTACAACTACCCGACCTACAACACGGTGTTCATGAGCACTTCGACGCTCACCCAGCAGAACATCGCCGGGACGCTCGACCCACAGCTCTACGCGTTCATGGTCCGCCAGGTCGAGACCGCGATCAAGCGCGCCGACGACAACCTCCGGCCGGCGAAGCT
>JAWVFY010000030.1:0-3667 GCA_033855575.1 Solirubrobacteraceae bacterium | reverse complement strand
CCCCGTTCGAAGAGCTACCCGAGGTGCTCGGCCGGCTGGCCGACGGTAGCCTTCCCGCTCTGTGCCATCTCATCACCTACGGGGGCAGCGAGCCGTGTACACCGTGACCGTCCGCGATCACATGATGATCGCCCACAGCTTCCGCGGCGCCGTTTTCGGACCCGCGCAGCGGCTGCACGGCGCGACGTACGTCGTGGACGCGACCTTCCGTCGGGCGGAACTCGACGCCGACAACATCGTGGTCGACATCGGGCGGGCCACCGAGGAGCTGCACGCCGTCCTCGAACAGCTCACCTACCGCAATCTCGACGCCGAGGACGCGTTCGCCGGTATGAACACATCGACCGAGGCGCTGGCGCAGGTGATCGCCGATCGCCTCGCCGCGCGGGTGCATGCAGGCACCTTCGGCGAGACCGCTCGGGAGCTGGCCGGGATCACGATCGTCCTGCACGAGTCGCATGTCGCGTGGGCAAGCTACGAGCGAGCCCTGTGACCCGAGTGCGCACTGTGCACGTCCTCGTGCCGGACGGCATCGACGATCCGGCCCGTCCGAGCGGCGGCAATACCTACGACCGCCGGATCTGCCGTGGGCTCGCCGCGATCGGATGGTCGGTACGCGAGCTAGCCGTACCGGGTGCGTGGCCCTTGCCGGACGAGGCGGCGTGCGGCGCCCTCACCCGCGTGGTCGCCGGAATCGAGGATGCCGCCGTGGTACTTGTCGACGGCCTGATCGCCTCGACCGTCCCGCACGTGCTGGTGCCCGAGGCGAGCCGGCTGCGCCTGGTCGTACTCGTGCACATGCCGCTGGGCGCAGGGCTGGCGGGTGAGACGCTCTCAGCTGGCGGGCTGGGAGGTAACAACCTCGTTGATGCCGGGCGTCGGGAACGCGCCGTTCTCTCGGCCGCCGCCGTCGTCACGACCAGCAGCTGGACCCGGCGGTGGCTGCTCGACCGGTATGCCCTTTCACCCGGCCAGGTCCACGTCGCGCAGCCCGGCGTCGACGCCGCCGACCTCGCAACGGGCACGGCGACCGGTGAGGAGCTGCTCTGCGTTGCGGCCGTGACGCCGAACAAGGGTCATGACGTGTTGCTGGCCGCACTCGCTGGGCTAGGCGCCATGGACCTGCCATGGCGCTGCGTCTGCGTGGGCACGCTGAGCCGCGATCCGGGCTTCGTCGACCGCCTCGGAAGCCAGGCCCGGGCGGCCGGAATCGCCGACCGGGTACTTTTCACCGGCCCGCGATCCGGCGCTGACCTGGATGCCGCTTATGCAGCCGCGGACGTGTTGGTGCTGGCCTCCCGCGCCGAGACCTACGGCATGGTTGTCACCGAGGCACTGGCACGCGGGCTGCCTGTCGTGGCGACGGCCGTTGGGGGGCTTCCGGAAGCCCTGGGTCATGCGGCCGATGGGAGCCGGCCGGGCATGCTGGTGCCGCCCGCCGATTCCGCAGCCTTCGCCGCGGCGCTGCGCAACTGGCTCACCGACGCTGATCTACGGCAGCGTCTGCGGCACGCAGCCCAAGAACGCCGCCTGACCCTGTCCGGCTGGTCAGACACCTCGCTTCGGATCTCGGACATCCTGGCCGAGGTTGCCGCATGAATTACCGCGCGGTGAAGGATGCGGCGCCGATCCGGGTCAGCCCGGCGTGGCTGGGATTGCGGGAAGCGGCCGACGCCGCGGCCCGCTCAGTCGAGTTCGTCGAGGAGGTCCGGCGCCACCTGCCGATCGGAACCCGCTCGGTGATCCATGACCTCGGTTGCGGCACCGGGTCGATGGGCCGCTGGCTCGCCCCGCGACTGGCAGGGAGGCAGCACTGGATCATGTATGACCGGGATGCCGAGCTGCTCGCGCAGGCGGCCGCGAACCCCCCCGGCCTCGCCGCCGACGGTGCGCCGGTCACAGTCGAAACCCGCCGGCGCGACATCACCCGGCTGGACCCGGCCGAGCTGGTCGGCGCGTCCCTGATTACCGCCTCGGCGCTGCTCGACATGATGACCGCGGACGAGCTGGAACGATTCGCGACATCCTGCGCTGACGCGGGCTGCCCCGTACTGCTGACCATCTCGGTCATCGGTCGCGTAGATCTCACGCCGGCCGATCCGCTGGACGCCCGCATCGCTCGCGGGTTCAACGCTCACCAGCGCCGTAGGACTGGCGGCCGGCGCCTGCTCGGCCCGGACGCGGTCGACGCCGCGGTCGAGAAGTTCACTCGGCTCGGCGCCGATGTGCTGGTGCTGCCCAGCCCTTGGCAGCTCGGTGCTGGCCAGGCCGCGCTGGCGGCGGAGTGGTTCACCGGCTGGGTCGGAGCGGCGTGCGAACAGCGACCCGAGTTGACGGGACCGGTCGCGGCCTACACAAGTCGGCGCCTGGCCGAGGCGGCAGCGGGGCGGCTGCGCGTCACGGTGCACCACCATGACCTGCTGATCAGGCCCCGCTGACGTCCTGTGCTGCCGATGAACCGGCATACCGTAGCCCGCGTATGCCACCTCAGGGAGCAGCACGGCGAGCGGGCTAGCGTATACAGCAGCCTCCACGGCACCCTTGAGAAGGGCGGATGGCGGAGATGAGCCGGACATTGTGGACGTGGGCGCGCCTGCTGGGCGGTGCCGCGATGCTCGGCGTACTGGTCTGGCGGTTGGGCACCCGCCCGTTCCTCGACGGGGTGCACGTGATCTCAGGATGGTCATTGCTAGCGGCCGCCGCCATCACGGTGCTGACCACGGTGAGCTGCGCGTGGCGATGGAGCCTGGTCGCCCGCGGTCTCGGCGCCGGTGTGCCGCTGCCCGCGGCAGTCGCGGCGTATTACCGCTCCCAGTTCCTCAACACGACGCTGCCCGGCGGCGTGCTCGGCGACGTGCACCGCGCGGACCGCCACGGTCGCGATGCCGGCGATGTCGGCCGGGGCCTGCGCGCAGTCGCCTGGGAACGCTCGGCCGGGCAGCTCGTGCAGCTGGCGCTTGCGATCATCGTGCTGCTCCTGCTGCCGTCGCCGGTGCGCTCATCGATGCCGGTCGTCGCGACCGCGGTCCTCGCCGGCGGGCTGGGCGTCCTACTGCTGATTCGGGTGCTTCCGCACGGCGGCCCGTCCCGCTGGGCGCGGACGCTGCGCACTGCGGTCGCCGACCTGCGCGAAGGGCTGCTGGCGCGGCGCGCCTGGCCCGGCATCGTGCTCGCCTCGGCCGTGGTCATTGCCGGCCACGCGGCGACATTCCTGATTGCCGCGCGGACCGCCGGATCGACCGCGTCGGCGCTGAAGTTGCTGCCGCTCGCACTCCTTGTGTTGCTGGCCATGGGGGTGCCCACGAACATCGCAGGATGGGGACCTCGTGAGGGAGTCGCCGCGTGGGCGTTCAGCGTGGCCGGGCTGGGGGCGGCGCAGGGCATCGCTACGGCTGTGGTCTACGGCGTCATGGTGCTCGTCGCGAGCCTGCCCGGCGCCGCCGTGTTGATCGTGGAATTGCTCCATCGAAACACCCTCGGCGCGGACCGAGCCCGTCCACGTCCGTGGCGCCCGCCGGCCACGCCCTGCCCGGACGGCGCCGCGCGTGGGTGAGCGTCCCTACACCCTGCTGAGCTGCGGCATTTCGATCGACGGCTACCTCGACGCAGCGACCGAGAAGCGGCTGCTGCTGTCCAACGAGGCAGACCTGGACCGCGTCGACGCCGA
>JAWVFY010000029.1:0-3618 GCA_033855575.1 Solirubrobacteraceae bacterium | reverse complement strand
GGCATCACCCCGGAACAGCTCGGGTTGGCGGCAGATTTCGCTGCGATGCTCTCAACTGTCGAAGCGGTTGGAGCCTCGTGGTATTTGGTAGCTGGTGACTGAGGGCCATGTGCTCACCGGGTCAGCTACCGGGGCAGGAACCGGGTCAGCGCGAGGTACACTGCCGTCATGTCCAGTCCGCAAACCATGGTGGTTTGCAGGGACTTAGTAGGACAGCTCAAGACCCTTGTAACCGCCAAAGTGGCGATGGTAAGGAAGGGGTCATCGGTTCGAGTCCGATGGAGGGCTTTCTGCGAAGACGCCGCTCCGGCGGGGCCTTTCCTTGTTCGGGAGCCTCGAAGCGCGACCGCCTGGAGAGCAGCTCGATGAGAGATGTGTGCAGCCGCGTCAAATCCGGCGCGATCCGGCTCGGAAGGATTGCCAGTCTCCGCCTCGCACGCACTCGCGTACGGGTTGCATCGGCCGCCTGGTTGATCTAGCGTCGGCTGATCGCGGCTGGCACGGCGCCTCCGCCTTCACGGAGGAAGCGCGCATGCCCCGCACCCGTAGTCGTCTGACCTACGCCAACGTCGTCGCATCACTGGCGCTGTTCGTCGCTCTCGGAGGGGGAGCCTACGCGGCGATCACGCTGCCGAAGAACAGCGTCGGGTCTAAGCAGATCAAGAACGGATCGGTCAAGAACGCTGACTTGGCCAACACCGCGGTCACCGGTGCAAAGGTCAAGCCCGGTTCGCTGCTCTCGGCTGACTTCAAGCCCGGTCAGCTCGTCTCGGGCGCCCCCGGCCCGGCGGGCCCAACCGGCGCTACAGGTGCCGCTGGACCAAAGGGCGATACCGGGCCGTCGACCGGCGCAGCGGGTGGCGACCTCACGGGCAACTACCCCAACCCGACTTTCGCCTCCGGAGCCGTCGGCCAGTCGCAGCTCGCGCCGCTGAAGTCCGGCCAGGTCGAGACTGGGGTGTGGGGGATGAGCGCATCCAACGGGAGCGCTGGGTCGCAGTACATCAGCTCCGCGATCAACTTCGTGCCGAAGCTTCCGGCCTCGATCGCCAACAGCAACGTCGTGTCAACCCCCTCGGCGACACCCGTCACGCATTGCACCGGCCCCGGCCATGCGGATGCCGGATACCTGTGCATCTACATCACCTCAACCATCACCGGTGCCACGTTCGCGGGCGCCTTCGTCGGGTCCACCGGCGGCCCGACTGTGGACGGCGCCGTTATCTACTACCTCGTTCCGCCGAGCACCTACGACTTCACACGCGGCACCTGGGCGGTCAGCCCGTAGGCCAACCCTTGATGCTGGCCTAGGAGGCCAGCTTGCGCGTCTCGGAGCCGTGCGACCTGGTGCCCGACGTCGACGGCAGCGGCCCGATGAGCTGCCGGTAGAGCTTGGTCGAGTCGCTCGCGATCCGGCGCTGGTAGGAGCGCCAGTTTCCGCCGGAGCACGCCAGCCTCCCGGAGCTACAGGACGGGTCGAGCATGCGCGTGTTCTCGTCGAACCCGGCGCGCTCCAGTACAACGTCTGCCAGCCAGTCGGGCGTATAGAACTCGCCCAGATCGTGGCGCGACAACGTGCTCGTACAACTCCTTGAGCACGTCCTCGTCGATCTTCGTCAACGCGAACTGCCCGAGGTGGTTGGACAGCCCGCGCAGCAGCTTGCGGGCGCCGCCGGCGATGGCGGGCTCCGCAGGCCAGGCGAAGAAGTCGCGCTCCACGATGTTCTCCAGAGGGGCCTTCCACAGGGTCCTCCAAGCTTCCGCTCATGTGGGTGGGCGCGGTCATCCCCATTTCGGAGGTCCCCCAAAGTGGCCATTGGACATTCGTCGAATTTGCGTCGCAGCCCTTTAGGTCGTTCGGCCGCCTCTCTACAAGAGCAGTCCGCAAACCGATCAAGGACCGACGTCGATGCCCCGGATCTCTCTCATGCCCCGTTTCGTGCTCCTCGCCCTGGCGGCGGCGCTGCTCGTTCTTGTCACCGCCTCGGTCGCCGCGGCGAACGTCGGCGGCTTCGAGGGCGCTGACGGCGATCAGGCCTCCGCGTGTGGCGCGAGCATCGACTGGGCGTGTCTGAGCACGCCGGCGGGTCTGTACGACGGCGTCAGCGACAACGTCGCTCCCAACGACGACGTCTTCGTGTCGTCGAGCAAGGAGGACGCTCCCGATCAGTGGATGCTGACGACCGGCAGCGCCTCGTCTGCGAAGTCCGACATCCAGGCGGCTTGGTCGGCCGGTGCGTCGACGAGCGACGCGCATGTGCTCGAGCTCGCGTTCAAGGTCGCCGGTAGCGGAAGCAACACGTTCGTCGGCTTCGAGCTCAACCAGAACCGGCAGTCGTACTCCAACGCCAAGGGAGCCTCCGTCGTCTGCCGGCGGACCGGCGACCTGCTCATCTCCTACGGGATCGGCGGCGGCACGCCGCCCAACCTCACTCCCAGCGTGTCGCGCTGGGTCGTGGACGCGGGCGGCCCGGCCGCATGCCCGGGATCCAACGGGCACTTCGTCGACGCCGGCCTGGGCTCGGTGGAGCTCGGCCTGAACAACAGCACGATCGTGAACACCCTCCCGGTCGACCGCTTCCCCGCGGGCAGCACGTTCGGGGTGGGCACCTTCGGTGAGGCGGCGGTCGATCTCGACGCGCTCGCCCCGGACAACGGCTGCACCTACTTCAACCGTCTGCAGGTGACCAGCCGGACGTCGGCCTCCACGAGCTCGACGCTCGACGACGTGCTGCCGGCGACGCGTCTCGTGGCGGCGGCCTGCCACCAGGTGCCGGCGGACGGCGGCGGCACGACGACGGCTCCGGCCATCAGCGCCGATCCCGCCGCCAGCTGCAGCGCGTCGGGCGGCGTCGTCGCCTTCGCCGGCACCGGCGACGCCGCGCACAGCGACCTCGAGATCCGCGAGGTCTCCGGGGACGCGACGCACCCGAGCTACACGACCCGCGTCACCAATGTGCAGGTCGCGGCTGACGGCACCTGGTCGGCGTCACTGTCGCCCGTCGCCGACGGAACGCACCGCTACGTCGCCGATTACGCGACCGTGTCGGGCACCGTGTCGCCCGAGCGGACGACGGTCGTCTCCTGCGGAGGATCTGGCGGCGGTGCGGACTCCGGCGCGAACGCCGTGGAGGGTGCGTCGGGGTCAACCGCCGGCGCCGGCGGCGCGACGATCCAGGGCAGCGGTTCGGTCACCCAGGTCGTCGCCGGCGCCACCGCGCACTGCGTCTACAAGACCTTCCGCGTCAGCATCGTCCGCGCCACGGGCCGGCTGGTGCGCTTCACGGTCGACGGCCACGTGGTCGCCACGGTCCGGCCGGGCCGCCACCACCGCTTCTCGATCGTCATCGACCCGCTCAAGTTCGCTCGCGGAGCGCACACCGTCCGGGCGCGGGTCCTCTTCACCGGGCATCGCAAGGCACAGACGGTCACGCTGCGACGGTTCGTGAGCTGCTCCAGTCGCTGCGCCAAGCGCCGCGGGTTCACGATCCGGGTGCCCAAGGTCCGGGGCACGACGGTGATCCGCGCGGTGGTGACGGTCTCCGGCAAGCATCGGCTCGTGATCCGCGGCCGTCAGCTGACCAAGCCGGTCCACCTGACCCACCTTCCGAAGAGCCG
>JAWVFY010000028.1:0-2878 GCA_033855575.1 Solirubrobacteraceae bacterium | reverse complement strand
CCCGGGGATGTTCGACACGACGAGGTTGAACGCGCGCACGCCGCCCATCGCCCGCGCCAGCGTCGAGGAGATCAGCGGCGGCGCCCAGCCGCTCGCCCCGACGAGCAGCGCGCCCGCGCGGACGGCGGCGGAGTCCTTCAGCGCGGTCATCGAGTCGTGGACGGTCGCGATGCGCTCCGCGGGGGTCGCGTCGCCGGCGGGCAGGTCGACCAGGACGGTGGAGATCCGGTTGCCGCCCTCCTCGCCCGGGCGGCGCACGCTGACCGGCACCAGCGCGACGGGCGGCCGCGACGGGCGCTCGTCGGCGAGGGCGAGCAGCCGGCCGAGCATGCCGGCCACCGCCGCGAGGATCGCGTCGTTGACCGTCCCGCCCGCGGCGCGGCCCGCTGTCTTGAGCTCGGCCAGCGAGGCGCGCACCGTCGCGTAGCGGCGGTTGGGGCCGATGCCCCGGTTGAGGAACGTCATCGGGGCCTGGGGCCGGTTGCGGGCCAGCTCGGCGAGCAGCTCGGTGGCGCGCCGCAGGTCGCCGGCGGTGCGGCGGGGATCGGCTGACAGCGCCCGCTCGGCCGACTGCAGGAACAGCCGCTGGGCGCGGAGCACCGGCGTCGCGGCGAGGCGGGCGAGATGGCGGCGCCGGTCGTAGGGCTGGGGCTCCCACACCGCGTCGGCGCGCAGGTCCATCGGCTCAGGGGACGGGTCGAGCAGCACCGTGCCGACGTCGACGGCGGCCACGCCGTCGACCAGCGCGTGGTGCATCTTGGGCAGCAGCGCAGCGCGCCCGGCGGGAAGTCCGTCGACCACCGACATCTCCCACAGCGGCCGCGAGCGATCCAGGCGGCGCGACATCTCCTGGCCGAGCAGCCGTGCGGCGTCCTCGGTGGTCGATCGGCGCAGGTGCCAGCCCGCGTCGAAGCTGCGGTCGTCGACCCACACCGGGTTGGTCAGGCCGCCCGGCGTCGGCTGCGCGAGGCGCTGGCGGTAGCGCGGGATGAGGTGCAGGCGGCTCTCCAGCCGCTCGAGCACCGCGTCGTGGGCCAGCCCGGGGCCACCCTCGAAGACCAGCACGCCGCCCACGGCCATGTTGACCGGGCCCTGCTCGGCGGCCAGCGACGAGCGGTCGGCGGGAGAGAGCTCTTCGGGCACGCTGCCAGGTCCCTCGAGGTCCGGGGACTACTTCGGCGGCATCCGCAGGGCGCCGTCGAGGCGGATCACCTCGCCGTTGAGCATCGGGTTGGTCACGATGTGTGCCGCGAGGTGCGCGTACTCGTCCGGCCGGCCGAGCCGGGAGGGGAAGGGGATGCCGGCTCCGAGCTTCTCGCGCTGCTCCTGGGGCAGCGCCGCCAGCAGCGGCGTGTCGAACAGGCCGGGGGCGATGGTGTTGACCCGGATACCCAGTGAGGAGAGGTCGCGCGCGGCCGGGAGCGTCATCCCGACGACGCCGCCCTTGGACGCGCTGTAGGCCAGCTGCCCGATCTGGCCGTCGTAGGCGGCGATCGACGCGGTGTTGACACACACACCGCGCTCGCCTTCCTCGTCGGGCTCGTTGTCGGCCATCTTCGCCGCCGCCAGCCGCAGGGCGTTGAACGTGCCGATCAGGTTGATGCCGATGACGATCTCGAAGGGCTGGAGCTGGTGCGGACCGCGGCGGGAGACCGTGCGCTCGGCCCAGCCGACCCCCGCGCAGTGCATGGAGATCCGCAGGCCGCCGCCCAGCTCGGCGGCGGCGTCGACGGCCGCCTCGAGCTGCTCGGGCTTGGTCACGTCGGTCTCGACGAACTGGACGCCGTCGCCAAGTTCGGCGGCGAGGGCGTCGCCCTTGTCGGCGTTGACATCGGCGATGGTCACGCGGGCGCCCTCGGCGTGCAGGCGACGCGCGGTCGCCTCACCCAGCCCCGAGGCGCCGCCCACCACGAGGGCTCCGGCTCCGGCGATCAGCATCGCCGGAACCTACTGATTCCAGCGCCAGATCACGGGCACCTCGCGCTCGTAGCCCAGCGTGGAGATCGCGCCGGTCGACAGCGCCAGCCGGCCGCCCCCGTCGAGCGCGAGGCCGATCCAGCGGCCGGCCAGCATCCGCAGCACGTGCCCGTGGGCGAACAGCGCCACGTCGCCGGGCAGCGGCCGCGCGTCGGCGATGAGCCGGTCGACGCGATCACCCACCGCGGCGGGCGACTCGCCGCCCGGGCAGCCGTCGCGCCAGAGGTACCAGTCCGGGCGCTCGCGGCGGATCTCCTCGGTGGTGATTCCCTCGTAGTCGCCGTAGTCCCACTCCAGGAGCTCGTCGCGCAGCTCGGCGCGGGCGCCCAGGCCGGCGAGCTCGCACGTCTCCCAGGCCCGCGAGAGCGGTGAGCACCAGACGGCCGCCCACTCGTGGCCGGCCAGCCGGTCGCGCAGGCCGCGCGCCAGGCGGCGGCCCTCGTCGGTCAGCGGGATGTCGGTGCGGCCCGTGTGGCGCCTGGCCTTCGACCACTCGGTCTCGGCGTGGCGGATGAGCCACGCCTGGCTCACGCGGGCGCGGGCGCGACCGGCGGGCGCGGCCCGCCGCCCACCAGCCGCCGTGCGGCGGCCAGCAACCAGCCGTGGCCCAGGCTGAACTCCCGCTCGGCGTCCGGCTGGACGCCGCCGACCAGGCCCGCGGTCTCGCGCGCCCGCGTCCAGCTGCTGAAGCCGCGCAGCGACACGACCTTGCCGTCACGCACGCGCAGGACCCAGGCGATGGGGAAGCGCTCGCGCAGCTTGCCGCGCGGCACCTCGGCGGTGGCCTCGATGACGACCATGTCGTTGAGGGCGAGCATCTTCGTGGCCCGGGCGGTGCCGCGACGCTCGTCCTCGGGTCGCGAGGCGAGATGCGCCCGCATCGCCGCGATGCCGCGCACCG
>JAWVFY010000027.1:0-6837 GCA_033855575.1 Solirubrobacteraceae bacterium | reverse complement strand
GCGCGAAGGACTACATCAACCGCGCCGAGTTCGCCGGGATGATGCGGACCGGCTCGGAGACCCCCGAGGAGGAGAAGGAGCGCTTCAAGGTCTCGCGGGCCTTCGCCAAGCGGGTCAAGGAGATCCTCGGCGACTCCCCCGACGTGGTCTTCGAGCACGTCGGCCAGGCGACGTTCCCCACGTCGGTGTTCACCGTCAAGACCTTCGGCAAGGTCGTCATCTGCGGCGCCACGTCGGGCTACAACCTGGACTTCGACGTGCGCTACCTCTGGATGCGCCAGAAGGAGATCCTCGGCTCGCACTTCGCCAACGCCTGGGAATGCAACCTGGCCAACAAGCTCATCGAGACCGGCCAGATCCGGCCGGTGCTGTGGAAGACCATGCCTTTCGAGGACGTGGCCAACGCCCATCAGCTGATGATGGAGAACAAGCATCTGGGCAAGATCGCCATCCTCGTCGGCGCCGAGGCCGAGGGCGAGGGCAAGACCGCCGACGGGCCCGGGGCGATCCGCGCCGAGGTGGGCGTCTAGATGGCAGGCGTGGTCCACATCCCGTGGTACGCGACGGGGTTCCGTGGCGACAAGCTCGAGGAGGCGCTCGGCGACATCGCGCCGGTCGCGATGCGCTACGGCGCGCGCAGCTACTCGGTCTACCGCTACCGCGACGACCGCTACAAGTTCCTGCAGACCGCCGAGTTCGAGATGAAGTCCGAGTGGGAGCGCTACTGGATGGGCCCCGAGTTCATCGACTTCCGCGTGCTGTGCTCGAGCTGGTATCAGATCCCGGTCATCTACGGGTGGACCGATCTGGTCACCGGCGGCGGCCTGGCCGGCGAGATCTTCTCGCCGATCGAAGAGCCCGCCGGTGACGCCCGCGGAGACCACGCCGGATGACTGCATCAGCCTTCGGCTGATGCATCCGGCGCGCCACCGCGCGCTGCGTGAGCTGGCCGCGTTCGCGCGCCAGATGGCCGATCACTGGACGGCGCTGGCCGGCCGCTTCGACGGGCCCGCCGCCCGGGCCCTGAGCGACGGCGCAGCGACGGCCGGCACCGTCCTGGCCGCCGTCCGCCGGCTGGCCTCGGCCCGCGGCCTGGAGATCGGCCCGGCGGCGCTGAGCGCCGGGCGCGTGGCCCGCGCCCGTCCGGCGATCCCCGACGCGCTCCTGGAGCGCAACCAGGCGCTGCGCTTCGCCCTGCTCGACGCCGAGCACCTGGTGATCCTCGTCGAGTACGTCGGCGCGCTCTCCGCGAGCGAGGGCGACGAGGAGCTGGCGACCGCCTGCGCCGGGTGGAAGACCGCGCTGGGCAAGCCGCAGCGCGCAGCGCGCCGCGCCGCGCTCGCGCTGGCCGCAACTCCCGACGTCGCCGTCGAGCCGCTCTCCAAGGGCCAGCGGCTCAGCTACGCCCTGGGCTGGCTCGGCGAGGCGACCGACCGCCGCCACCGCTCGCGCGGTTAGCGGTCCCCGCGCACGGCCAGCCAGGCCCGCCAGTCCTCGGCGTCCAGCAGCTCGCCGCGGGGCGGCCCCTCCCAGACGTAGACCCACGCCTCCACGTCGGGCTCGAGCAGTCGCATGCGCCGGCGCTCGTAGCAACCGGCGCCCTCGTCGGTGTGGCGGTCCTCGTTCTCGTAGGCGTCGATCAGGTGCAGCGTCGCGGGATCGGGCACCTCGTAGAGCTCCCCCCGGACCTCGCCCTCGGCCGCGACGAGCCACGGGTAGTCGCCCTCGCTGTAGAGCACACCCGGGATCCGGCACGGCCCGACCGGCCGCAGCAGCGTCTCAACGTCCGGGCGCCCCTGGTAGGACTGGCCGCTCATCAGCGTTCCGTAGACGGCGAGAAGCTCAGGCACGGCGGCTTCGCACGTCGCTAGGCCGCGTCCTCGCGGCGCTGCGCGCGCTCGATGTCCATCCGCAGGCGGGCGAGCGACTGGCGGATCAGACGCGAGACCTGCATCTGGGAGACGCCGATGCGGCTGGAGATCTCGGTCTGCGTGAGGTCGTCCTCGAAGCGCAGCCGCAGGACCTCCTGGTCGCGCTCGGACAGGACGTCGAAGGCGTCGTTGAGGAGCACGCGGATCTCCGCCCGGCCGATCTCTGGGTCGTTGCCGCCGACGGAGTCGGCAAGCGTCATGTCCTCGCCGATCGGCTCGTCGAGCGAGCGCGTGCGGCGGGCGTCCTGGGACTGGATCGTCTGCAGGACCTCCTCGAACGGCGCGTCCACCGCCTTGGCGAGCTCCTCGACGTTGGGCGAGCGGCCCAGCTCGTGGGTGAGCTTGTCGCGGGCGCGGGCGATCTTCAGCTGGAGCTCCTGCATGCCGCGGGGGACGCGCATCGCCCAGGTCTTGTCGCGGAAGTAGCGCTTGATCTCGCCGAGGACGGTCGGCGTCGCGTACGAGGAGAAGCGGACGTCGCGGGAGAGGTCGAACCCGTCGATCGCCTTCATGATCCCGATGCACGCCACCTGAACGAGGTCGTCGATCGGCTCGCCGCGGCCGGCGTAGCGCCCGGCGAGCGCTCGGGCCAGCGGCAGCATCTCCTCGGCGAGCTCGTCGCGCGCCGACGCGTCGCCGCCCACGTGGTAGCGGCGCAACAGGTCGCGCTCGCGCGCCGCTCGCGCCGCCGTCGTGAGAGTTCCCCCTGCCGTATCCATCAGTCCCTCGGTTCCTGGTCCCCGCAACTCCACGGTTGCCAAACGTCGGATCGACGCCTGGCTGCGCGGCTCACGCGCGCTCGAGTGGTGCCATCGTCAGACCGGCGGCGGCGAGCTGGTCCCAGTAGCCCTCCGCGAGGTCCTGGTCTCCCGCCCAGACGATCGCCAGGCCGGTGCGATGGATGCGATCGGCCAGCGCGTAGCCCTGGGCGAGCGTCACCCCGGGGATGGTGATGGCCAGCGCCTCGGCGACGCTGTCGAAGGTGTTGTGGTCGTCGTTCTCGACGATGACGTGCCACGCGCCTCCGGTGCCGGTGCCCGGACCGTCGACGCGCGGTAGCTCGATGACCGCGGACATGCACCCAGCAGAATAGACCGTGCGCGTCAGTGCGTGTGCAACCACCGCTCCAGGCCGGGATGGAGGGTCGGCGGCGGCGCCGCCTGCTCGTAGGCGGGGGCCTCCGAGCTCGCTCGCACCCGCTGCGCGACCCATGCCGCGTAGGCCGCCCCGTCGAGCTCGCGGGCGCGGCGGACGGCCTCGTTGAGCTCCTCGTGCAGCCGCGCGAGGTGGTCGGCGGCGTCGGTGAAGGAGCCGAAGTGCGTCAGGGCGAGGCGCTCGGGCCGCCAGCCGGCGACGAGGTCGATCGAGGTGTGCCACGCCTCGATGTCGATGTCCGGCGGCGGCGTCGGTGCGATCAGCGGCCCGTCGCCGATGCGCACGCCGGCGACATCTCCACACAGCGCGGTCCCCGTCGCCTCGTGCAGGTAGGCCACGTGGTGCGAGGCGTGGCCCGGCGTGTACTCCACGCGGTAGCCCTCCAAGCGCTCGCCGCCCTCGAGGACCCGCAGGTTCTGTGCCGGCACCGCGACGATCCGGCCCCAGAGCCGGTCCATGTCGTCGCCGTAGAGCCGCGTCGCGCTGGCGATCAGCCTCGATGGGTCGGCGAGGTGCGGCGCGCCGATGCGGTGGACCCATACCTCGACGCTCGGGAAGCGCTCCACCAGCAGCCCGGTGGCCCCGGCGTGGTCGAGGTGGATGTGGGTCAGCAGGATCCGGCGCGGCTCGACGTCGCCCAGCGCGGCAAGCAGGCCGTCGATCGAGGAGGCGGGCCCGGGATCGACCAGGACGCCCGGCTCGGGCTCGTGGCAGCAGATGACCCTCGGAGTGCCGAGGTGACGAACATCGAGCTCACGCACGGGGCATATCCTTCCCCACGATGCCCGACCACCGACTCGCCGAGCCCGACCGCCCGTGGATGATGCGCACCTACGCAGGGCATTCGACGGCCAAGAAGTCCAACGAGCTCTACCGCGGGAACCTGGCCAAGGGCCAGACGGGCCTCTCGATCGCCTTCGACCTGCCCACCCAGACCGGCTACGACGCCGACCACGAGCTGGCGCGCGGCGAGGTCGGCAAGGTCGGCGTCCCGGTGGCGCACCGCGGCGACATGCGGACCCTGCTCGACGGCATCCCGCTGGGCGAGATGAACACGTCGATGACGATCAACGCGACGGCGGCCTGGCTGCTGGCGCTGTACATCGTCACCGCCGAGGAGCAGAGCGTCGATGCCAGCGTCCTCCAGGGCACCACGCAGAACGACATCATCAAGGAGTTCCTGGCCCGCGGCACCTACGCGTTCCCGCCCGGGCCCTCGATGCGGCTGATCGCCGACATGATCGCCTACACGGTGACCGAGGTCCCCAAGTGGAACCCCATCAACATCTGCAGCTATCACCTCCAGGAGGCGGGCGCGACGCCCGTCCAGGAGATCGCCTACGCGATGGCCAACGCGATCGCGGTGCTCGACGCGGTGCGGGAGCGCGTCGACGAGGCGTTGATGGGCAAGGTCTTCAGCCGCATCTCGTTCTTCGTCAACGCGGGCGTCCGCTTCGTCGAGGAGCACGCCAAGCTGCGGGCGATGAGCATCCTCTGGGAGGAGATCGGCCGTGACCGCTACGGCGTGACCGATCCGAAGCAGCTGCGCTTCCGCTACGGCGTCCAGGTCAACTCGCTGGGCCTCACCGAGTCCCAGCCGGAGAACAACGTCCAGCGGATCGTGCTCGAGGCGCTGGCCGTGACCCTCGGCCGCAACGTCCGCGCCCGTGCGATCCAGCTCCCCGCGTGGAACGAGGCACTCGGCCTGCCGCGCCCCTGGGACCAGCAGTGGTCGCTGCGCATCCAGCAGGTCCTCGCCTTCGAGACCGACCTGCTCGAGTACCCCGACATCTTCGACGGCTCGACGGTGATGGAGGGCCTGGTCACCGAGCTGGCCGACGGCGGGCGGGCCGAGATGGCCGTCGTGGCCGAGCACGGGGGCGCGGTCGAGGCCGTCGACTACATGAAGGGCTCGCTGGTCGAGTCGCACCGCGAGCGGATCGCTCGCATCGAGCGCGGCGAGCAGGTCGTCGTGGGCATCAACCGCTATACAGAGACCGAGCCCTCTCCCCTGGCCACCGGCGAGGACGGCGGCATCCTGACGGTCGACCCGGGCGTCGAGGCCGAGCAGCAGGCCGCGCTGGTGGCGTGGCGCGCCGAGCGCGATCAGGGCGCGGTGGACGCCGCGCTGGCCGAGCTCGCCCGTGTGGCCGCGTCGGACGAGAACATCATGGAAGCGACGATCGCCGCCGCCCGCGCCGGCGCTACGACCGGCGAATGGGCACAGGCGCTGCGCGACGTCTTCGGCTCCTACCGCGCCCCCACCGGGGTCGGCGAGGCCGCGGCCGGCCCGCCGACCGCCTCGAACGAGGAGCTCGTCGAGGAGGTCGAGCGCGTCAGCGAGGCCCTCGGCCGGCGGTTGAAGATCCTCGTCGGCAAGCCGGGCCTCGACGGGCACTCCAACGGCGCCGAGCAGATCGCCGTGCGCGCCAAGGACATCGGCATGGACGTCGTCTACGAGGGAATCCGGCTGACGCCCTCCCAGATCGCCAAGTCGGCGCTCGACGAGGGCGTGCACGTCATCGGCCTCTCGATCCTCTCGGGCTCGCACCGCGAGCTGATCCCCAGCGTGATGGACGCGCTGCGCGAGGCCGGCGTCGACGCGCCGGTCGTCGTCGGCGGCATCATCCCCGCCGCCGACGTCGCACCGCTGAAGGAGGCCGGCGTCGCCGCGGTCTACACGCCCAAGGACTTCGACCTCACGCAGATCATGCGCGACATCGTCGCCCTGGTGGCGGAGAAGCACGCGGCGGCTCCCGCGGCGTGACCTCGGAGGCCGTCGAGCTCGGCCGGCGACTGCGCGAGCGCGACCGGTCGGCCGCCCCCGCCGTCCTGAACCTCGTCGAGAACCGCACGCGCCGCAGCGATGCCGCGGTGCTGCTGCGCGAGGTCTCCCCCGCCGCCCTGGGCGGCGAGGCGCCCGGACACCTCGTGGGCGTGACCGGGCCGCCCGGTGCCGGTAAGTCGACGCTGCTCTCCGCCCTCGTCGCGGAATGGCGCGGGCGGGACCGCTCGGTCGCCGTACTGGCGGTCGACCCGTCCTCCAAGCGCTCGGGTGGCTCGCTGCTCGGCGACCGTGCGCGGATCGCCCACGACCCGTCGGACCCCGACGTCTTCATCCGCTCGACGGCCGCGGGCGGTCAGCTCGGCGGCCTTGCCCCCGCCACACGCGCCGCGGCCCACGCATTGGCCGCCGCGTTCGACGTCGTCGTCATCGAGACGGTCGGCGTCGGCCAGTCCGAGACCGACGTCGCCGAGGTCGCCGACACCGTCGCGGTGATCGTCCAGCCCGGCTCGGGCGACGTCCTGCAGTTCCTCAAGGCCGGGATCATGGAGATCCCCGACGTCCTGGTGGTCACGAAGGCCGACCTGGGCGAGATCGCGCTGCGCGCGCGACGCGACCTCAACGCGGCCCTGCGGTCGGTCGGCGAGCGCGACACCCGGGTCGTGGCCGTCTCGTCGATCGCCCCCGTCCAGGGGATCGGCCACCTGGTCGCGGAGCTCGATGCGCATCGCGAGCGCCTGGACCTCCCCGCTCGGCGTAAGGCCGCCCGCCGCGCCAGCGCGCTGGCCGACTTCACCGCCGAGCACGGCGCGCGCGGCCTGCGCGAGCTCGGCGGCCGCCGCAGCGCCGAGAAGTGGCTCGCCGAGCAGGACCCGGCGGCCGACGTCCCGTCCCTCGTCGCAGCGCTGGAGGCCCGATGCGCATCCTGATCGACATGGCGATGGTGCTCGGGGCGTTAGCCGTCGC